>CAMBJF010000083.1 GCA_945867875.1 uncultured Ruminococcus sp.
TATACTTTTTAACCCCTAATCCGCTTGCGAATTAGGGGTTATTCGACAGACTGATCGTTCGGGCTTATCACCCGAACGATTTTTTTATTTAAGGGATATTTCTGTGAGGGCATTTCCGTCCATATCACGAACGGAGAATGTGCCATTTTCATAAATGACGTAGGTGCGTGGATTGCCGCCCTTTGGAAGAGACACCGAGCCTGTGTTGACGATGTAAATGCCGTCCTTTTCCTCAGCACGGTAAATATGGGTGTGACCGCTTATAACGATGTCGCCCTTGTTCAGCCGGGTCATATTGTCGGGGTCAAAAAGATGTCCGTGGGTGCAGAAAACCATTCTGCCGTCAAGCCACATAGTCATATAATCCGCCATAACGGGAAATTCCAGCACCATCTGGTCAACCTCAGCCTCGCAGTTTCCTCTTACGCAGAGGAGCTCCTTTTTCATTGGGTTAAGCATTGCGATGACCTGCTTTGGGGCACATCCCTCGGGAAGGTCGTTTCTCGGTCAGTGATAAAGGATATCTCCAAGCAAAATGAGCTTTTCAGGCTTTTCTTCTTCGTAGCGTTCAAGCAGCCTTTCAAGACACATAGCCGAGCCGTGGATATCAGATGCAAACATCAGCTTCATAAAAATTTTTCCTTTCCTGTATTGGTTTAAACTTCCGTTTTCGGAGTATTTCTCTGTCGAAAAAACCTTGCGGCGGCATATCCCGCAAATGTGCAGTCCTCACGGGCTTTAACATTCGCCGACCTATCCGCATAGATTATTATTACGGCATTTAGTTTCTGGCTGGCGAGACGGGCGGCGGAAGATGCGGATCCGATGCCCTTGGGAGATCCGTCTTATCGGTACCGAGTGCCGTTTTATATAAATCGTACCCGTCCGTGCCTGCGGACGGGTACTTTTTTAATCGAATGAAACCTCAAAATATATCTCGTTTTCGCTGACGAAAGCGGAATTTATGTCAATGGTGTACTTGAAGTAGAGCACTCCGCCCTCCTCAGAAAGACGGTTGATTATCCTTGAAGCGGATATCCCGAGGAGCATATCGCCGTATTCCGTGCCGTAGTGGCAGTGGTGGCGGCGGTCCTTTTCGATGACGAGATGTGAGTCAGCCGAGCCACTCCGTCTCATTGAAGCAAGCTCGTTTCCGATGCAGGTGACGGTGGTAGTTGAGCCTGCAAAGCCCGTAGCTTCGCTGTCCTCATAGGAAATTTCCCAGCCGTCCGCATTGCCGAGCTTTATCGGCTTGAATGTCCCCTCAGTGATAAGCTCCATAACATCGGGTGCGCCGTGACCCGAATCCGAGATGCTTTTGAGAGTGATGGTTACTTTTTTTGCTTTTGCCGAAGGCATTTTTTTCAGTCCTTTATTTCTGTACAATATCGTCAATTGATATCTGAGTGACCTCGCCGTTGAGCCTGTTGCCGATGAACGCGTGGGCATTTGTCTCAAAAAGCTCCTTGCTGTCGCTGGTGTAGTAGGAGACTGTGCCGTTTTCTGTCCGTGATGACAGCATATTTTTGCTTGCAAGCATATTCATCGTGTATCTTGCAGCTTCTGCGCCTGAGGAAATGAGCTTTACGCCCTCGCCCATATAATTTGCTATTGCATCATATAAAATGGGGTAATGGGTGCAGCCAAGGATAAGCACGTCAACATTTTCGTCCTTGATAGGCTTTAGATAACGCTCCGTCATTGTTTTCACAACAATGTCATCGGGAGATGTGATGCCGTTTTCAACCATAGGCACAAACATTGTGCAGGCGTTTCCGATAACAGAGGCATCGGGGCGGATATTGCGGATAGCCTTGCCGTATGCACCTGAGCGGATAGTTGCGGCTGTTCCGATAACGCCTATCCTGCCGTTTTTGGTGGCGGCGCAGGCAGCCTGTACCGCAGGGATAACAACGCCCGTGAATGGCACATCGCCTGCAAAATCCTTCTGTCTGCCTACCACCGATGAAACAGTTCCGCAGGCGGCGATTATCATTTTAACATCGTGGCTCTTTATGAAATTAACGTCCTGCACGGCATATTCAAGGATAGTTTCCTTGCTCCTTGTTCCGTAGGGAACTCTTGCCGTGTCGCCGAAATAGATTATATTTTCCGAGGGCATAAGCTTCATCAGCTCCGAAACGCAGGTAAGCCCTCCGAGACCCGAATCAAAAACGCCTATAGCCTTTTCGCTGTTGTCTGCCATAAATGCTTATGACTCCTTTCTTTCCGAGAGGTCAGTTCCTTTCGCAGGCAAGCTTGATAAGTCTGTCAAGAAGCTCGCCGTAAGGTATGCCGAGATGCTCCATAAGCTTGGGGTACATACTTATCGAAGTAAATCCGGGCATAGTGTTGAGCTCGTTGAGATATACCTTTCCGCTGTCAGCGAGGAAGAAATCCACTCTTGAAAGACCGAAGCAGCCAAGCGCTTTGAATGCCTTGACAGCGGTCTCACGAATTTCCTTTGAAGCCTCGGCAGGGATATCGGCAGGGATATTCAGTCCCGATGTGCCAAGTATGTATTTAGCGTCGTAATCGTAGAAATCGTTGCAGGAAAGTATCTCGCCAACATCGGAAGCAAAGGGATTATCGGTTCCGAGAACGGCACATTCAAGCTCTCTGCCCTTAATAAATTCCTCGACGATGACCTTTTTATCGTGGGTGAATGCAAGCTTTACGGCATTTTTCAGGTTCTCAAAGCAGGTCGCCTTGTTAACGCCGACAGATGAACCGCTGGAAGAGGGCTTTACGAAAAGGGGATAGCCCAGCTCATCGGCGATTTTCTCGCATACGCTGTCAAGATCGCCGAGGTCGGACTGCCTTACAGTTCTGTAGCGAGCCATATTAACGCCGTTATGCTCAAGGATAGTGTGAGCGTATTCCTTATCCATACAAGCGGCGGAGGCAAAGCAGCCGCAGCCTACGTAGGGGATACCAGACATATCGAGAAGTCCCTGAAGTGTGCCGTCCTCGCCGAATTTTCCGTGAAGAACGGGGAACACAACATCGACCTTAACAAAGTTGATGCGGTTGTCGGTGATCTTTGCGATGCCTCTGTAAAGAGGGTCGGGGAGTATCGCTGCGGGAACGCAGTCGGGGTCATTCTCCCAGCTGTCCTCCTTGATGCAGGAAACGTCTCCTGGGTAGAAGAACCATCTGCCCTTTCTTGTGATGCCGATAGGGATTATCTCGTACTTTTCGGGGTCGAGATGAGATATAACATTTGAAGCAGAGATAAGCGAGATATCGTGCTCATTTGACACTCCGCCGAAAATTACGGCGACTCTTGTTTTTGCCATAAGGCTCATTCCTTTCAGTTTTTTCTCTATATAAATATTCCGATATATCCGTGATTATGCCCTTGCCTGACGGGAAAGCTCTCTTATCTCATCGGAGGTAAAGGTGTACTTGTGCCCGCAGAAATGGCAGCATACTTCGGAGGTCTCCTCTTCATCAGCCATAGCGTCAAGCTCGTCCTTGCCGATGGAGATGAGTGCTCTTTCAACTCGCTCTCTGGAGCAGTCGCACTTGTATGATGCCGTAAGGTCGTCCATAA
Organism: uncultured Ruminococcus sp.; assembly: GCA_945867875.1. GTDB lineage: Bacteria > Bacillota > Clostridia > Oscillospirales > Ruminococcaceae > Huintestinicola. Next base: position 3,557 of record CAMBJF010000083.1, read on the forward strand.
CATTGGGCTTCAAGCCGTCAAGCACCTTCATAGCCATTTCCTCCGCAGTAACGCCTGAGGAGAGCATCTGTGTAACGGAGGGGAGGGTGTTCACATTCTTTTCCAGAATGTCGATAACGCTTTCGTCCGCAAAGGGGAGGAGCTGAACGAGATATCCTCCCGCAGCCTTTACGGTGAGGTCGGGATTTACGAGAACTCCCAGACCGCATACCGTGGGTATCTGCTCAGAGGTGGCAAAATAGCTTGCGATATCCTCTGCAATTTCGCCCGAAACGATAGGTACCTGACCGCAGTAAGGCTCTTTAAGTCCCAGATCTTTTACAACGGAAAGGGTGCCGTTTTTGCCCACAGCACCCGAAACATCGAGCTTGCCGAACTTGTTTAGGGGTATCTCAACAACGGGGTTGCAGACGTATGATTTAACATTGCCGAAGCTGTCAGCCACAGCGATAAGAGCACCCGCAGGTCCGTCGCCGTTCATTCTCAGGGTAAGGGTGTCCTTTTCGCCCTTGAGACCTATTCCCATAAGGGAGGCGGCAATGGTGAGACGGCCCAGCGCCGCTGTTACCACCGCAGATGTTTTGTGTATCCTTTCCACCTCGGAGACGATATCCGTTGCGTCAATGGCGGTAGCCACAACGGAAGCGTCCTCGGAAATGGTTCTAACGATCTTTGCCATAATTACTCCTTAAATTTATTATAATACTAAGAACCAATTAAAAACTGTACAAAAAATCTTCACATAATCTTGCATATATGGATTATGCGAAGATTTTTTGTCTACAGTTTTATTGGTTATTAGTATAAGACGGGCTTTTTTGCCGCAAAAACAAGCTTCTCGCTGTCTGGACGGGGAGCTTCAAGAGAATCATAATCATAAACAGCCTCAAGCGTCATTCCCGAATCAGCTACAGCCCTTTCTATGACAGCTCTGTCAAAGGCGATCTCCGACAGTTCATCGGCATATCTTGTGTAAAGTCCCTTTTCATTCTTTTCAAAAATGTCAAGTGAAATGTCCACACGGCAGTCGGGGGAATTGGGGTCAAAGCTGTTCTGCCATACGCAGTAGACATCGTCAAGGTCATAGACATAGGCGTTGTCTGCAAGGACATTTTTGTGCTTATAGGGCATATTCATATCGAAAATGAACAGTCCTCCCGGTTCGCAGAAAAGGGACACACGGTCAAAGGTCTTTCTGATATCATCGAGACTTTTCAGGTGATTTAAGCTGTCGAGGGCGCAGAGGGTCACATCTATGGTGCCGAACATATCAAGCTCGGTCATATCCTGACAAAGGTACTGTATAGGCAGACCGCTGTCGAATTTCTTGTCCATAGCGCAGGAGAGCATCTCTTCCGATGCGTCCGTGCCGATGACGTCATATCCCAGCCGTGCCATTTCTTCCGAAAGGCTGCCCGTTCCGCAGGCAAGGTCAAGGAGAATGCCCTTTTTGCCGCCGTGGAGCTTTATGAGCCTGTCAAAATATGCCGCCCTGTCCTTGTAGGAGATGTTTTCGGTCAGCTTGTCATAAAAATATGCGAATGCGTTGTAGCCGCCCACTTTTACTCGTTCCCTTCAGCGCCTGTGTTGACACCGAGAATATCTTCGGTGGTCTTGTTCTTAAGACGTTCAAAAACAACACGGTAGCCCTCGCCGCTGTACTTGCTGTTAAGGGTGCGGTTAACACGGCTGATTGTGGCGGTGCTTGCACCTGTGCTGGCAACGATGTTGTTGTAAATTTTCTTTTCCGAAAGCATTTTCGCCACAAGCATTCTCTGTGAGAGGGATTTCAGCTCCAGAGAGGTGCAGAGATCGTCCAGAAATTTTGCGCACTCCTCCCTTGTTTCGAGGCAGAGGATAGCGTCATAGAGAAAGCTCAGGCTTTTTTCGTCAGCTCTGTTTTCATCCATAATTTATACATTCCTTTCGGTGGATTTTTGGCAGTGATATTATCAGCATATCAAGCTGTATATAATTCTATTTTAGCACTCTAAAATATAAAAGTAAAGGGGTAATGTGATATTTTAATACAATTGTAACATTTTTGCGCTATCTTTCCTTACATAAGAAAATATGCACAAGCGAAAACCCCTGTGCATTCCCGAAAATAGTCGAAATCCCAAAATGAAAAAACCGTCCCGAATTATATTGACGGGGCGGTCAGATTGGTTTATACTTAATATGTATAGCTGTCAGCATTTTTTGTCACAGGACAGCACTTATTCTAATAAATTGAAGGAGCAAAAAGCATTGGATACAATAGTTTCTGCATCAATTCTCAGCGCAGACATATGTCATCTCGGAGATGACCTTGACAGGATAAAGGCAAGCGGCTGCGACCACGTTCATTTTGACGTTATGGACGGAGTTTTCGTGCCCAACATCAGCTTCGGAATACCCGTTCTCGCAAGCGTCCGCAGGCACACCGATATGTTCATCGACGCACATCTTATGATAACAGACCCCATTAAATATATCGGCATTTTTGCCGACAACGGTGCGGATATGATAAGCTTTCACCTTGAATCCAAATCCGACCCTGCCGCAGCTATCAGCGAGATAAAGTCAAGGGGCAAAAAGGCGGGCATTGCCATCAAGCCCGCAACACCCGTTAGCGAAGTTCTCCCATATGTAAAAAGTGCGGATATGGTACTTGTTATGACCGTTGAGCCCGGATTCGGCGGTCAGGGCTTTATGAGCGAAACTCTCGGAAAAATTCGTGAGCTGAGAGAGTATATAAACAGGGAATGTCCCAACGTTCACATTCAGGTGGACGGCGGCATCAACTCCGAGACTGTCGCTCTTGTAAGAGAAGCGGGAGCGGATATACTTGTGGCAGGCTCATATCTTTTCAAGGCTGCCGATATGGCTGCCGCAGCCAGGTCAATGCGATAATCCCGCAAGTATCTCCACAGCATTTTTGGGTATTACCGTTCTGTCGTGCTCCGCAAGCTTTGCAAGAGCGCTGTCGCTTGCGGGGAAGAGCATTCCCTCCTCGGACAGCTCCTTAAAAAGCATACTGTCAGGCGGGATACGGGTTATGAGCCTGATGTGATATCTGTCACCCGTAACCGAGCTTTCGGAGCAGCGTATGCCGAGAGACTTTATCCTCTTGCAGATGCCGATGAGCCTTTCGGCGGAGAAAGCCGTGATAATGGCGGCTGTCAGCTCTTCGGTCTGCGGCTTTCGTGTCAGAATAAAAACGCACCCCCCACATTTTATCGGGATCATTTCAACGGAAACGGTGTATTTCCCCTTTTCGGGAAATGCATTCTCCGTCATTACGGATAGGAACCTCACAGCTTCGGGACTTCCGTCGTCAATGCTCTCTGCGTCAAGACCAAGTTTTTTCAGCTCATCTGCGGAGATAACGGCTCTTGCGCTGTGTTCGCCCGTTCTGTCTATCCTCAAAAAATCACCACCTTTAAGGGATATATTATATGAAAAACAAAGAACCCGTTATGCTTACCACCTTTGTCCGTGACGGAAGCGGAAAAACCAGCCGCCGTCCCGACGATTTCGGTGTTATGATAAATATGCTCATTGTGCTTATAGTTACGGCGGCAATGTCCGTTTATTACTACGGGCTTAGAGCGGCGGCGCTCTGCCTGCTCTGCGTGGGCGTGTGCTGGGTGCTGGACGTTCTGTGCCTGATAATCCGCAAAAAGAGCCTTCATATCCACGATGTTTCGCCTATTATAACAGGACTGCTAATAGCTCTGATGTTGCCTGCTTCTGTGCCATATACCGTTGCTGCCGCCGCATGTGCATTTGCCATATGCATAGCCAAGCACCCTTTCGGCGGTCACGGGGCAGAGATAGTGAATTGCGGGGCGGCAGGATATATTTTTGCTGAGCTGTGCTTTCCCGCAGCCGTGCTGACATACCCAAAGCCTATGACCCATCTCTCCCTTGCAAATTCCGTGACGGACACCCTTTACCCCTCTTTCACCTCATCTGTAATGCACTCCACCTCCGCTTCATACACGGACATTGAGCTTCTCATCGGCAGCTTTACAGGGCCTATGGGCTGCACATTCACAGTTCTTACCATAGTCTGCGCACTGTACCTCATATCGAGAAAAGCCATATCGGGAACGGTTTTTTTCACCGAGCTGATACTTGTTCTGGGCTGGAATTTTGCAGTCGGCGGACATTTCAGAATGAAAACCGCACTTGTCGGCGGAATGCTCCTTTTCGGGCTCACTTTTCTCTCCTCCGACAGGCACATTATGAATAAGAGCGTGCCCGAAAAGGTGTTCTTCGGTGCTGTAACGGCACTCATCATCGTTTCGGTGAGCTGGATATCAAAGCTTGAAAATCCCGTTGTCTATGCGGTGATACTCGCTGCTCCTTTCAGCAGGCTCACAGGCAAATTTGCGGAGCTATCACGCCGCAGAAAAAGAGCAAAGAACATTTTCGGAAAGTATGCCGATGACATAAACGAGACCATAGCTATGACAGGAGGCGGTGAAAATGACAGCGAACACTAAAAAGCCGTCATTTTCCGACGGACTTTTTTTCCGCAATCCCATATTCGCCGCAGGAATGTCCCTCGCCCCCGCAATAATCATCGGAAATACATTCCGTGGGGCGGTGACATATTCGGTCATATTTGCATCGGTAACGATGATGTCTCTGATGATATCCTCGTTCCTGCCGAGAAAGCTGCCATATGCGCTTCGTATAATATTATATACCTTTATAGCGGCGGCTGTGTATATTCCGTTCTGCATTTTTTTCGAGAACCGTCTGGATTATGACCTGTCATTGCTGGGAGTGCTCCTGCCGATGATAGTTTCGGGTGAGTTCATCACACAGGCATCGGAGCTGAGATTTTTCCGAATGGACAAGGGAAGAATGATACTCGATGTCATATCCCACATCATTGGCTTCTGCTGGGCACTTATTTTCCTTGGCTTTGTAAGGGAACTTTTCGCAACCGGCGGCATTGACGGCGAGCTTTACGGAGTAAGCTTCACCATACCCGTTCTCAGCACACCCTGCGGCGGATTTATCCTCATCGGGCTTATGGGAGCGTTTATAAGGCTTTTCAAAAAGGAGGACAGGTGATATGAACGAAAATGGCTTCTTTTCGAGCCTTATGGCTTCCGTAATAATGTCGGTCATTGCCGAAAACCTTGTTTTTTCAAGAGCATTCGGCGTTACTCCTATGATAGCCGCCGCCAAAAACAAGCGAACTCTTCCCGGAGTCTGCGCAGGCGTGTCATACTTCACCGCCGCTTCTTCAATAGGAATGTGGGCGGTGTCAAGGCTGTTTTCATCGGGAGACAAGCATTATCTCGTTGCACTCTATGCACTTATCGTGGGCGCAATATACTTCGTGACTCTCCTTTGCGCATTCGTTTTTGTCAGGGGAAAATTCTCCCGAATAAAAAAATATGTGCATATTTCGGCGTTTAACAGCGCCGTTATGGGTACAATATTCCTGAGCGCATCGGGCTGCACCACATTTGGCGAATACCTGATTTTCGGCATAACCTCTGGTCTTGGCTTTGCCGTGGCATCATATATGCTGTCGGGCGTTTATTCCGAGCTGTATTCGGAAAATGTGCCGAGAGTATTCAGAGGATATCCCCTGTCTCTTATACACATCTGACGCTGCCGACGATATGCAGTGTG
>CAMBJF010000084.1 GCA_945867875.1 uncultured Ruminococcus sp.
GAAATAGTTCTTGCGGAGTCAGCTCAGATAAAAAGGGCGGTGGAGTACAATTACACCGATGTCAATGCACGCTCCGCCGCAATTGCCGCTAACAGCATTCCCGAGACTGTAAAAACCGCTCCCAAGGGCGTTTTTGAAGATGATGCCGATGAAAGCGATGTTCCTGTCATAAAGCTCATAAACAGCCTGCTTGTGAAGGCCTGCTCGTCGGGGGCGAGCGATGTTCACATTGAACCTTTCGAGGACAGCACTTCTGTCAGAATGAGGATAGACGGGGTGGTGCTGGATTATGTTGAAATATCCGCCGCCGTTCACGCTGCGCTTATTTCAAGGCTCAAAATTATGGCTGACCTTGATATTGCGGAAAAGCGTCTGCCCCAGGAGGGACATTTCAGGACGGTCATTGACGGGTATGCTATGAATATCCGAATTTCAGTTATCCCAACGGTTTTCGGCGAAAAGGCGGCTTTGCGGTTCTTATCAAATGACATTGTGTCCGACAGCAGCGGACGGTTTGGAATGTCCGATGAAAACAGCAGGAGATTTTCCGAGATGCTGCGGTCTCCGGGGGGCATTATCTACATAACGGGTCCATCGGGTTCGGGAAAGACCACCACGCTGTATATGGCTTTGGAGCAGCTTGCAAAGCAGCAAGTGAACATCTGCACCATTGAGGACCCTGTTGAGAGGGTCATTCCAAGGGTCAATCAGATGCAGGTGAACAATCAGGCAGGGCTTACCTTTAAGGCAGGTCTGAGGGCACTTCTGAGACAGGACCCCGACATAATTATGCTGGGTGAAACAAGAGATGAGGAGACCGCTCAGATATCCGTTCGGGCGGCTGTGTCGGGGCATTTAGTGCTCTCCACGCTCCACACTGCGGACGCTGTTTCCTCGGTTATGCGGCTGAGGGAAATGGGCATTCCGCAGTATATGATAGCCGCTTCCCTTGTGGGTGTAGTGGCGCAAAGGCTTGTACGGCGGATATGCCCCAACTGCGGATATTATGACACTCCCACTGCGGAGGAAGCGGCAGCGCTGGGCGACAATATAATGAAAATACGCCGAAGCAGAGGTTGTAGCCAGTGCAACAATTCTGGCTACAAGGGCAGGACGGCCATACACGAGATGATAACCGTTGACAGCGAGGTTCGCAGAATGATAACCGAGGGGGCTTCCAAGGAGGACATTGAGAGCTACGCCAAAGATGTGCAGGGTATGAAGCCGCTGCGGGATAGTGCTGCGGAGCTTGTGGAAATGGGCATCACTTCCGTTGAGGAATTTCTCAGGGTTTCTTATATTTATGAGTAAAAAGGTCAGGACTGCGGCACTGGTGGATAGTGCGGCAGTCCTGTTTGTTATAAAAATTTTCCAAAGCCCTTGACATTTTGAAACAGACGTGCTATAATATAAGAACATTCATTTCGTTTCATTTGGGAACATCGCTCTCATTCGGTCATAGGAAAAATCAAGGAACTCTCCCCTGTCGGTCATTGCTTTTATCTCGGCGGGGGTGAGTATCTTAAAATCCGTGGTCTCACACTGCTGTAAACGTATGTCCTTTTCGGAAAAATCCCCTTTGTGGAGGAAGAAAACGTGTATGGCGTTGCCACCGTGACTTCCACGTCTCACAATTTCTCCACGGTATTCAAGCTCCAACGGGTCGGCGGAAAGTCCCGTTTCCTCGAAAAGCTCCCTTGCGGCGGCGATCCGTGGGGTCTCCCCCGCCACTGCGCTGCCCCCTGTTATCTCCCACATTCCACCAAAGGTCTTTTCGTGGCTGCGGCGGGTTATGAGTATTTTTCCCTCGGCATTGACTGAAAGGATATCCACGACGATGTGGAATTTGTCCTTGTCTATGGGCTTTCCTCTTTCGTGAGTTTCACCGATGGGTTCTCTGTTTTCATTGTAAAGGTCCCACATTTCGGGCATTATTTATCTGCTCCTTTCGTTGACAGCTCTGTCCACGCAGGGAAAAAGCCTGCGTTAAAGGCGGTTTTCTGAGAGGCTATATGGGATATGGCTGTGCCGTAAAAGGGCAGCTTCCCAAGCTCCAGAATTTTGTTTTTCAGAAGGGTCACAAGTGCTGTGCCGATGCCCTTTCCGCTGTATTCGGGGAGGACGTTTATTCCTATCTGATACATAAGGGGACTGTCGGCACTGGCTCCTGCCATTCCCATAATTATGCCGTTTTTCACGGCGGCTATACCTATTACATCGGGTGCGTCTGGACTGAATGCAAAGGCTTCTTTGAAGCGGTCATCGCCACGGAACTGCTCTATTTCACGCTGACCGTAGTACACCGTTTCAAAATCGCAGGCGGGCTGTGTTATTTTCTCGGAAATGTAAAAGGGGTGGAGCCAGACTATTTTAAAGCCGAACTTTCTTATGATGCCGTCAAGCTCAATTATATTCCGAGGTTCCATAAACCAAGTGCCGTCGGCGTGTACATATTTTTCTCTGCAAAGGTCGATAATGTCATCTCTGCCTGTAAAAAGGAGCTTGCCGTTTATGGCTGTAATTTTTAAAAAGCAATCCTCCGCTTCATTGAATTTACGGCGGTCGGTATGGGGCGAGTACACGGTAAAAATATTTTTATCGTCCGACACATCTTCGGGTGTGCAGCAATAGTCAAAGGCAAGCTGTGTTTTCAGGATATCGTTCATAAACATTCCCCCTTTCGTCTTTTAAAAAATATAGCATATTTGCGGGCGGTTGTCAAGAATGGTATTGAGGGAACCTCTATAAACCTCCTTCCCCGCAAATTTCCTATGACTTGTATCATCTGCTGCGTTAGAAAGCCTTGTAAGACATCAAGTATTACGGCGGTTTTCTGCCTTGCATATGATACAAGTCATTGCCGGAAATTTGCTGGGGTCCGGTTTATAGAGAACCCCTTGAAATAAAACGGGTTTTATGTTAAAAGGAGAATGGGTATGAAATTTCTTATCGTTACGGGGCTTTCGGGTTCGGGTAAATCGGGGGCTGTGAACGCTCTTGAGGACATCGGATATTACTGCATTGACAACATTCCCCCGCAGCTTATCCCCAAGTTTGCGGACATATGTATGCAGTCAAACGGTCAGATGGACAAGGTGGCTATCGTTACGGATATCCGTGGCGGCGATATGTTCTATCAGCTGGACGGCGGACTTGAATATCTGCGGCACTCGGGTCCTGATGTGAAGATACTTTTCCTTGACGCTTCGGACGATGTGCTCATAAAAAGATACAAGGAGACAAGGCGCAGGCACCCTCTTGATGAGCAGTGTCACGGAAGTCTGCTCAGCGCTATCACAAAGGAGCGGTCTGTACTTTCGGGAATTAGAGAGGCGGCGGATTATTACATCGACACCTCGGATATGTCTATGGCGCAGCTTCGTGACACGGTGACTGACCTGTTTATGGACAATCCCGATGACAGAATGGCGGTCAAGGTTATGTCATTCGGTTTCAAGTACGGTATGTGCAGGGAGGCGGACATTGTGCTTGATGTGAGATGTCTGCCGAACCCTTACTATATCCCCGAGCTGAAAAAGCACACGGGGCTTGAAAGCTGCGTCAGGGACTATGTTATGAGCTTTGAGCAGTCAAAGGAGCTTGAAAAAAAGCTTCGTGACCTTATTGATTTTCTTCTCCCCTTATACAGGCACGAGGGCAAGACCTCTCTCGTTATCGCATTCGGCTGCACGGGCGGCAAACACAGGAGCGTGACATTTGCAGAAAATATGCACACATACCTTGAAGAAAAGGGTGTAAGGACGAGGGTTACTCACAGGGATATTGAGGTTGGAAAGTTATAATAAATGTTTTGACTGCGGAGGACAAAATGATCATTGAGACAGAACGGCTTTATCTGAGGAAGCTTATGCAGAGTGATTTTGAGGCTTTATGCAGGATATTGCAGGACGATGAGACGATGTACGCTTACGAGGGTGCATTTTCCGATGAAGAGGTGCAGGAATGGCTTGACAGGCAGTTTGCACGGTACGAGAAATACGGCTTCGGTCTATGGGCTGTTATTTTAAAGGAAAACGGCGAGCTTATCGGTCAGTGCGGGCTTACGATGCAGCCTTGGAAGGGCGTGGAAGTTCTTGAAATAGGTTATCTTTTCAACAGGGCTTACTGGCACATGGGATATGCCACTGAAGCGGCTGTTGCCTGCAAAAAGTATGCTTTTGAGGTGCTTGGGGCTGAGGAGGTTTGCTCGATTATCAGGGACACCAACACTGCTTCTCAGAATGTGGCTCTAAGGAACGGTATGGCGGTTTATGACAGCTTTGTTAAGCATTATCGTGGGGTGGATATGCCCCACCACAGATATATTGCACGGCGCAATGGAGGTATTGGAATGAACGGGGTTACGGTGAAATATAATGAGCTTACGGCGGAACAGTTTATCGGGCTCTGGGAATCGGTATGGGGCGGTGCTCCCGATATTGCTCAGGTGCGCCTTGCTATGGAGCACACGCTGTTTAGGGTGTCCGTTTGGGACGGTGAAAAGATAATCGGTATGGCGAGAATGCTTGGGGATATGGGGCTTGATTATTACATCAAGGACGTTGTTGTAACGCCCGAATATCAGCACAAGGGCATTGGCAGGCTGATGATAAACGAGCTTATGAAATTTGTGAATGACAACGGTATCGGCGGCACGGACATTTTTGTGGAGCTTTGCGCTGAGCCTGACAAGATGCCATTTTATGAAAAGCTGGGATTTTCGGCTAATGAAGCTCAGAGACTGAAAATGATGCACAGGGTGAAGTGACGGAGAAAGTGGTTTGCAGTTTCAGGCAGACGCTGTGGCGTACTGCGGAAAATGATTTTTGTGGAGAATAGGCTATGAGTTTTCGGAAAATGAGAAGATATAAGCAGGAGCTGTCGGCAAGTGAATGTGCTCTGATACTGAAAAATGAACCGAGGGGTGTGCTTTCAGTCATTGGTGATGAAGGGTATCCTTATGGTGTGCCGATGGATCACTGGTATGACGAAGAGAGCGGGCATATTTATTTTCACGGGGCTAAGGCGGGGCACAAAATTGACGCAATAAAGCGCTGTGACAAGGCTTCGTACTGCGTTTATGACAGTGGGTACAGAAACGAGGGCGAATGGGCACTGAATATCAAAAGTGTTGTGGTTTTCGGCAGGATAAAGCCTGTTGAGGACGAGGACTTAAAAGTCAAAATATGCACTGAGCTTTGCCGCAAGTTTACCGATGATGAGGAATACATCAGGCACGAGCTTCTTCATTCGGGCGGAGCGGTGATGTGCCTTGAGCTTGTTCCCGAACATATTTCGGGGAAGCTTGTTAATGAGTCGTAAAATGCGGCGTATTACTGCGTGATGAAAGAGGGATAAAATGTCATTTTCACAGAACGTTAAAGAGGAGCTTTGCTCGGTGATAACCGACAGAGACAAGGAATACGCCTGCCTGTACGGAATGCTGCTTTTCTGCCGCCATTTCGGGGCGGACGAAATTCTTTTCCAGACGGAAAACAAGCTTGCGGCTGATATGTTCAAAAAGCTTTCCGACAAGGTTATCGGGCGAAAGAATATGATCTCCGTTACCGAAACGCCAAAGAAAAACGGGTCGGTACTTTACAGCCTTTTCGTTTCCGAGGAGAGCGACCGTGAGGAAATTATTTTCAGATACCGAATTTCCAGCCGAAGTCTTATCCACCGCATTCAGACCGATGTTATCCACAACAACAACGTTTTTGCTTTTCTTGCGGGGGCTTTTCTTTCCTGCGGAAGTATGACCGAGCCTATCAAGGAGTATCATCTTGAATTTGCGGTGCCCTTTGAGGAGCTTTGCACAGATTTGCGTGACCTTATCGAGGGGCTTGGGATAACAGCGAAATATGTGGAGCGCAAGGGCGTTTATGTGCTGTATTTCAAGGGCAGTGAGGATATTGAGGATATGCTCACGCTGATGGGGGCTACTCATTCGTCAATTGAGCTGATGAATGTGAAAATACTTAAAGATGTACGGAACAAGGCGAACCGCATTGCAAACTGTGATGCGGCGAATATTGAGCGCACTCTTAAGGCTTCCGAAAAGCAAATAGCCGATATTGAGTACATTATGAACACGGACGGGCTGGAGAGCCTTTCTCCCGAGCTTCGGAATATGGCGGAGCTGCGACTTGAAAACCCCGATGTTTCGCTTAAGGAGCTGGGCGAGATGCTTGACAAGCCTGTGGGTCGGTCGGGGGCTAATCACAGGCTGAAAAAGCTTATGGAAATTGCCGAGTCTATCAGGGACAGGCGGGAGAGAAGTCAGAGGGAAATGATCTGAGCCGACCTCGGAAAGGAGAGCTTGTATGTTTATCAATCTTCACGTTCACAGCGAGTACAGTCTCCTTGACGGCGCTTGTCGGATAAAGGATATGGTGAGCCGTGCAAAGGAAATGGGGCAGACTGCACTTGCGGTCACAGACCACGGAAATATGTATGCGGCTGTGGATTTCTACAATGAATGCACTGCTCAGGGTATCAAGCCTATTATCGGCTGTGAGGTTTATGTTGCGCCGAGGAGCAGGTTTGACAAAAGCGCAGGGGCGATGTACAGACCCTATCACCTTATTCTTTTGTGCAAAAATGAAACGGGGTACAAAAATCTTATAAAAATGGTGTCTCTCGGATTTACAGAGGGCTTTTACAGCAAGCCGAGGGTGGATACTGAGCTTATAAAGGAGCATTCCGAGGGGCTTATATGTCTTTCAGGCTGTGTGGCGGGTGAAATTCCACGGAAAATTGCTTCGGGGGATTATGATGCCGCAAGGGAAACGGCTCTCTTATACAACAGCATTTTCGGGCAGGGCAATTTTTACATTGAGGTGCAAAATCACGGCATTTCCGAGGAGGCAAAGGTTCTGCCCGCACTTCTGCGCTTATCGGCTGAGACGGGCATTCCTCTTGCTGCCACAAATGACGCTCATTACGTGAGAAAAGAGGACGCCAAGATTCAACGGATACTCCTTGCGATACAGACAAACACTTTGCTCAGCGAAAATATCCCCATTGCGTTCCCGAATGATGAGTTTTATCTCAAAAGCGAGGACGAGATGAGGGCACTTTTCAGGGGTGCTCAACAGGCTGTTGACAACACTGCCAGAATTGCGGAAATGTGCGATTTCAAAATGGAATTCGGGGTTTTAAAGCTCCCCCGCTTTGACCTTTCGGAAGAGCAGAAAAAACAGTTCGGCAATGATAATATTACATTTTTTACCAATATGTGCCGATACGGGCTGAAAAAACGTTACGGGGAAAATCCCGATGAAGAGGTTGTCAAGCGACTTGAATACGAGCTTGATGTGGTCATCAGAATGGGGTATGTGGACTATTATCTCATTGTGTGGGATTTTATCGCTTATGCAAAGAGCAGGGATATTCCTGTTGGTCCCGGACGTGGCTCGGGTGCGGGATCGCTGGCGGCTTACTGCATCGGCATCACGGACATTGACCCTATACGCTACAAGCTGCTTTTTGAGAGATTTCTCAATCCCGAACGAGTTTCTATGCCAGATTTCGACATTGACTTCTGTTACGAGCGCAGGCAGGAGGTCATTGACTATGTTATAAGGCGGTACGGACAGGACAGGGTTGCGCAGATCGTCACTTTCGGCACTATGGCGGCAAAGGCGGCGGTGCGTGATGTGGCGAGGGTGCTGGATATGCCTTACAGCGTAGGCGACACGGTTTCAAAGCTTATCCCCCAGGCGCTTCATATGACCCTTGACAAGGCTCTTGAAGTGTCTCCCGAGCTGAAAAAGCTGTATGACACTGACCTTAAGGCTCACGAGATAATCGACACGGCGAGGGCTATTGAGGGTATGCCACGAAATACTTCGACACACGCTGCGGGTGTGGTCATATGTGATGCTCCTGTAAGCAATTATGTGCCGCTTATGTGCAGAGATGATGTGACGGCGACACAGTACACTATGACGGCTCTTGAACAGGTGGGGCTTCTGAAAATGGATTTTCTGGGGCTCAGAAACCTGACGATAATCCACGACTGCGAGGCGGAAATTCGGAAAAGTCACCCGCAGTTTTCCGTGAAAAATATTGATTATTCGGATATAAAGACCTTTGAAATGCTGTCAAAAGGTGACACTATGGGCGTTTTTCAGTTTGAAAGCGAGGGTATGACCCAGCTTCTTATCAAGCTTCGCCCCAGGTCGGTAGAGGACCTTACGGCGGCGCTGTCACTTTATCGCCCAGGTCCTATGGACAGTATCCCCAAATATCTGAACAACAGGGCGCACCCTGAAAGCATTTCCTACGCTCACCCCATTCTGAAAGACATTCTTGACGTTACAAACGGCTGCATCGTGTATCAGGAGCAGGTAATGGAAATTTGCCGCAAAATGGCGGGGTATTCCTATGGCAGAGCTGATCTTGTGCGCAGGGCTATGGCGAAAAAAAAGCACGATGTTATGGAAAAGGAACGTGAGGTCTTTGTGTCGGGAGCTGTGAAAAACGGCGTTTCCGCTGATGTTGCCAACAGCGTTTTCGATGAAATGGCGGGCTTTGCGTCATATGCTTTCAACAAGTCCCACGCTGCGGCTTACTCGGTGGTGGCTTTTCAGACGGCGTATCTGCGGTGTCATTATCCTGTGGAATATATGGCAGCGCTGATGACGGCGTTCACGGAGTACACGGGCAAGCTTATGGAATATATTGCGTATTGCAGGAAGTGCGGCATTCCCATTCTGCGCCCCGACATCAACGAGAGCGGGCTTGGATTTACTCCCCTGCCTGACGGAAAGGGCATTCGTTTTTCACTTCTTGCGGCGAAAAATCTCGGCAGAGGGGTCATTACTTCTCTTATCAATGAGCGGGAAAAGAATGGGAAATTCAAAAATCTCAGCGACCTCATAAGGCGTATGAGCGGTAGGGAATTTTCAAAAAGATGCGTTGAGAGCCTTATCAAATGCGGGGCACTGGACAGCTTTCCTCTTAACCGCAGGCAGATGATGGAAAATTATGACGTTATTGCGGGCGAGGCGGCGGACATTTCACGGAACACCATTGAGGGTCAGCTTGACTTCTTCGGCATATCCGACGGGACTGCTGACAGCTCTGACGCTGAGTACAGAGTGCCATATCTGTCTCTTATACACATCTCCGAGCCCACGAGACGCTACGCTA
>CAMBJF010000085.1 GCA_945867875.1 uncultured Ruminococcus sp.
TTATTATATCATAATTTTAAAAAATATGCAATATTGATTTTCTACCTTTTGTCAAACTTTCACTTTTTTGTCACAATTAAATAACGCTGTAATTGTAACCGAATTTTGTTATGAAAATGTTGACAGTGGATATAAATAAGAGGTATAATTATTATAACATAACAGATCAACAGGGGGAACAGAAATGAAATTCAAAGCAGCTTTTTTGGCGGCATTATACGCTGTGATGCTTTTTACCGCAGATGTATCGGCAAACGAAACCGAAATAAACAGCAAAAATTTTCCTGATGATATCTTTCGTGAATATGTTTCTGAGAAATTCGACAGGAACAATGACGGAAAGCTTTCAGCAGAGGAGCTAAAAGCTGATAAATACAAGGGGCTTGTTATCAATGTGAGCGGTATGAAAATAAAAGACCTTTCGGGAATAGAACTTTTTGCGGAGCTTACAGAGCTTGACTGCACCGATACGCTCATAACAGAGCTTGATATATCCAAAAATACAAAGCTCAGAACGCTTATCTGCGGAAGATGCGGCATCACAGGGCTTGACGTTACAAATAATCCTTTGCTTGAAACACTCGAATGCTCCAATGGATATTTCGGGATCGGTGAAAACGAGTATGCTTCCGCTCCGGGACTTATTGACCTGTCAAAAAATAAAAAGCTTAAAAGGCTTGTTCTGCAGAATGCAATGCTGACTCAGGTAGATGTATCAAAGAATACCGAGCTTGTTTATCTTGATGTGAGCTGGAACTATCTTGAGGGGCTTGATGTTACAAACAATACAGCTCTTGAAGAACTGAACTGCACATGGAGCTTTGTTGATCCTGAGGGCGGGCTGAGAAATGTAAGTCAGCCTGATATTTCTCGGAATAAGAAGCTTAAAAAATTTTACTGCGGTCAGAACGGCTTTAAGGAAATTGATGTTTCCGGCAATCCCGAGCTTACCGTTCTCAGTGTATCTTATAATAAAATGCATCAGATAGATGTTTCCAAAAATCCGAAGCTCACAAAACTGGACTGTGAGGAAAATGAGCTGTACAAGCTTGATGTTTCACAGAACAAGGAACTGACATGGCTTGACTGCAGTTACAACCGACTGATGAAGCTTGATCTGTCGGAACACGATAAGCTGACGGAATTGTACTGTCAGAAAAACAAGCTCAGAGACATAGCTCTGACAGGCTGTACGTCGCTTGAAAGCCTTGACTGCACATATAATCTTCTTGACGCTCTCGATGTTTCGGACTGCCAAAGCCTTACAAAGCTTGATGCAAGAAATAACCGTCTTCTGCGGGCTGAGCTGTATCACCCCGATAAGGGTGAAAAAAAGAAAAAGGTCGATTATTGTTTTTGGTATAACAGACTCACAAGCATTGACTGCAGCGGGTATAAAAAAGATGATGTGATGGTGAGCTACCAACATCGCAATATAAAGGTCATAAACGGAAAATACGACCTTGCCGAGCTTGAAAGCTGCGGACTTGACCCCACAAAGATAACTTTTGTAAATGGTGCGGAATATGATGCAAAAGAAAATGCTTTTGTAAATTTTACCCGAGGCGATATTTATTATGATTATGATCTGGGAAATGAGGATAACGCAACTTTTTATTTATATGCAAAGCTATATTCCGATGACGCATCAAAAAAGCCCTTTCTTTTTGCTTATAACACCGATCAGGCTGTGATAGGCTGGGATAATATCAGCGGTGCGGACAAATATGAGGTACAGCGGTATAATGAGGACACAAAGAAATGGGAGACTGTCTGCGAAACAAGGTCTGACCGCTTTTATGATGATGGCATAGAAGAAGATGTTACATATAAATACAGGGTATGTGCATATGTGAACGGCAAGAGAGGACCGTATTCCGATGTTGCGGAGACAGGCACTTTCTGGTCGTATTATTGATTTTACCCCGATAATACATTAAAATCATAAAAGAATTGCATAATTTTTGCAGATAGTCTTTATTTTTTTTATAGAATGTGTTATAATATAAGTTGATTAAAAATTTGTACTCGGGGTGAAGCTTGTGGCGGAAGCAGCGGTAAATGTGGCATCAATGGACAGCATAATTGCGATGTTCGGAAAGTTTGACGAAAATGTTAATCTGATACAGCGGCAGTACGGCGTTGTGATACTCAGCAGGGGGAATGACATTCGGATAAGCGGCGATGAGGCCAATGTGAACAAGGCCCGTGCGGCTGTGGAAGCCCTTGCGCAGATGGCTGACAAGGGCGAGGTCATCAATGACCAGAGCCTCAGATATATTTTCTCAATGGTGGAGGAAAATTCCGTCAACGAAGCTGTGAAGCTCACCGACGGCGGCATATGCGTAACATCAACGGGCAAGGTGGTCAAGGCGAAAACTCTCGGTCAGAAAAAATATGTTGACGCTATCGCCAAAAACACTATCGTTATGGGAATAGGCCCTGCGGGAACGGGAAAGACCTATCTTGCGGTGGCAATGGCTGTAAAGGCGTTCAAGAACCACGAGATAACAAGGATAATCCTCACCCGTCCTGCGGTTGAAGCAGGCGAGAAGCTGGGATTTCTCCCGGGAGACCTGCAAAACAAGGTCGACCCCTATCTCCGTCCGCTGTATGACGCACTGTTTGATATGATGGGTGCGGAGACCTTTGCGAAATATATGGAAAAGGGCAGCATTGAGGTAGCTCCTCTTGCGTATATGAGAGGACGAACCCTTGATGATGCGTTCATCATTCTCGATGAGGCTCAGAACACCACAAAAGAGCAGATAAAAATGTTCCTGACCCGACTTGGCTTTAACAGCAAAATGGTCATTACAGGCGACATTACTCAGATAGACCTGCCCGATGCAAGAAAATCGGGACTGGTCGATGCTGTGAATGTGCTGAAAAATATAGACGATATAGCCATTACCCGTTTTTCGGAAAAGGACGTTGTCCGTCACAAGCTTGTGCAGGACATCATCAAGGCTTACGAAAAGGCATACGAGGACAAAAAGAGATAAATTCGGAAAGGATAGATATAAAATGCCAAAGCTTAAAGTATATATCAAGAACAATCAGAAAAGTGTGAAGATACCCGTGGGACTGAGGCTCCTTGTGAGAAAGTGCTGTGCGGCTGTGCTTTCCTATGAGCATTTCGGAAATGACGCGGAGGTAAGCGTTTCTTTCGTGGACAATGCGGAGATACGCAAGCTCAACAGGCAGTTCCGTGACAAGGACAAGTCCACGGATGTTCTGAGCTTCCCTCTCGGTGAGGACGGCGTTTATGACATCAATCAGGAAACAGGTGCGCTGCTCCTTGGCGATGTTGTAATCTCAATGGAAACTGCGGTAAAGCAGGCAAAGACCTACGGACATTCCCTTGAAAGAGAGGTAGGCTTCCTGACCGTTCATTCTATGCTCCACCTTTTGGGTTACGATCACGAGACATCTGCACTTGACGCTGCGAAAATGCGTGAAAAGGAAGAGGCTATCCTCGGTGAGCTGGGAATTTCCCGTGACGAGAGCTTCACTCCCGATGAAGGCTGAAATAATAGCTTTTTTCAAGGCGTTTACATACGCTTTTTCGGGGATAGTGCAGGGGATAAAAAGTGAGCGAAATGTACGCTTTCACCTCTGCGCCGCCGTGACCGTTCTGTGGCTTATGCGGTTTTATGAGCTGGAGATTTCGGAGAAGTGCATCATATTTCTCTGCATCGGCTCGGTAATTGCCGCAGAGCTTATGAACACGGCTGTGGAAAATGCCGTTGACCTGCACGGGAGCGAAAAAACTCCCTATGGCAAGGCGGCAAAGGACTGCGCTGCGGGAGCGGTGCTTGTGATGTCCGTAGCTGCGGCTGTCTGCGGGATAGTTATATTCCTTGACAGGGCGGTCTTATGTGAGATAGCAGATTATTTTGCCGCCCGTCCATATGCCGTAATATGTGCGGTGCTGTGGGCTGCGGCTTCATTTATATTCATATTCGGATTTGATACAAAGAAAAAATAACGGAGATATATATTTATGGAAACTAAATCGGTATTTGTGACCATTGCGGGACGTGCCAATGCTGGAAAATCCTCACTGCTCAACAGGCTTGTGGGGGAGAAAATAGCTATGGTCACCGAAAAGCCCCAGACCACACGCACAAAGATAACAGGCGTTCTCACCGAGGGCGGGATACAGTACGTATTCATCGACACTCCAGGCATTCAGGTTGCAAGAAACAAGCTTGCGGAGCATATGAACAAGGCTGTTCAGGACAGCGTTACGGGCATTGACGCTATCATCTATGTGGCTGATGTTACAAAGAAGATAAACGATATCGACCGCAAGGCAATTGAGAGCTTCAAGGGCGGAAAAACTCCTGTTATCCTGCTTATAAATAAGATCGACCTCCTTGATGACAAGGGAGCGGCAGCTGAAAAAATTGCTGAATTTTCTGAGCTTATGGATTTTCACACCGTGATTCCCGTAAGCGTTGCGGAGGACGACGGAATTGATATACTGAAAGCTGAGATAACAAAGCTTGCTGTGCCCGCACCCCACTATTTCCCCGATGATTCCGTCACCGACCAGCCCGAAAAGGTGATAATGGCGGAGATTATCAGGGAAAAGGCTATGATTCTTATGCACGATGAGATACCCCACGGAATTGCCGTTACCATTGAGACACTTGACGAGAGTGTGACACGAAGCGGCGAGGATATCCTGAACATTTCCGCAACCATTTTCTGCGAGAGAGACTCCCACAAGGGAATGGTCATCGGAAAGGGCGGAGCTATGCTCAAAAAGATAGGTGCTCTTGCACGTGAGGAGCTGGAGGACTTTTTCCGTATCCGTGTTAATTTACAGCTGTGGGTAAAGGTCAAGGAGGACTGGCGCAACAGAGAGGGTCTTATTCGCAATTTCGGTTTATCAAATAATACCAAGTAATATAAAACCGGTGTCGGGAAATAATTATAGCATAATCCTTTAAACGGAGGTTTTGTGCTATGACTGAACACTTTTCCGATAATAAAAAATGGAACACCTTTGAAAACAGCGGACGTGTGGCTGATTATCTGAGCTACAGGGGAATCGGCAGCAAGAGACTGCCTGTGTCGAGGGAAGTGAGTGAAGATGCTCATAACAACAGAGGGAGCGGTGATATCCGTTCGGGACGTGGGGGACAATGACAGGTACATTACCATTCTCTCCCCCGAAATGGGTCTTGTGGATATTTCCGTAAAAGGCGCAAAAAAGCTGAGTTCAAAGAGCAATTCATCGACCCAGCTTTTCGCCTGCGCAAAATACTGCTTCAACGAGCGTTCGGGCAGGTATTACCTTAACAGCTGCGAGCCTGTCAAGACCTTTTACGGGCTTCGTCTCGATATGCAGAGACTGAGCCTTGCGTCCTATATGGCGGAGATAATAAGCTATACCGTTACTTCGGGGCAGTCCGCAAAGGACGTGTACAGGCTGTTTATGAACAGTCTGTACCTTCTTTCGGAAAAGGGTGCGGACTGCGCATTCGTTAAATTCGTTTTTGAGATGAGGATAGCCGCCGACCTGGGAATGATGCCCAATCTGCTGGGCTGCGACGAGTGCTACCGCTCGGACGTTACCCTCTGCTTTCTTATCAGGCAGGGGATATTCCTTTGTGATGAGCATATGCAGTCACGGGTGGTCTATCACGATAAATACAATGTTGATGTTACATCGGGAATGTTTGAGGCTATACGCTTCGCCTGCCTTTCGGATATGAGCAGGATATTCAGCTTCCGTGTCTCGGGCGAGGCGCTTGAAAAGCTTGGATACATCAGCGAGCTGTATGCACAGGTGCATCTTGACAGACATTTCAAGACACTTGATTTCTACAACAGCATCGCTTTTCCCGACAGAAATGATGATAATACAAACGTGACCAATGAGGAAAATGACTTATGAACAAACACTATAAAACTCTGGAATTACATAAAATTCTCGATATGCTTTCAGAGCAGGCGGGCAACGACGAGACCCGCCGTATGATAGCGGAGCTTGAGCCTGAAACGGATATCGACAAGGTAAAGGAGAGCCTAAAAAAGACCGAGGACGCTTTTGAGCTGTCGGTGAAATTCGGCACACCTCCTTTTTACAATTTCAAGGACGTGAGAGGTTCGCTGCAAAGGGCACAGTCGGGTTCGAGCCTTTCACTGAGAGAGCTTCTTGACATCTGCTCAATGCTCAAACAAATTCGTGGGCTTACTGATTACCACGCCTCCTGCGGCGATGTTCAGACTGTGCTTGACCCGCTTTTTGAGGAGCTTTCTCCCAACAAGTGGCTTGAAGATAAGATTCAGAACGCAATTCTCACCGAGGACGAAATTGCCGATACCGCCAGTGCGGAGCTTGCAAATATCAGGCGGAAAATTGCTCAGGCAGGCGTGCGCATAAGAGAGAGCCTTGACAAAATGGTGCGCTCGGCGGACATTCAGAAATCTCTTATGGACAACATCGTTACCGTCCGTGACGGCAGATATGTTCTCCCCGTCAAGGCGGAGTACAAGGGAAATGTCCGTGGTATCGTTCACGCCTCCTCCGCAACGGGCTCAACCCTTTTTATTGAGCCTGAGGCTGTTGTTGAGGCGAACAATGATATCCGTGTGCTCCAGGGCAGGGAGCAGGAGGAGATCGAGCGCATTATCGCTGAGCTTTCTTCCGACTGTGCTTCCTGTGCGGAGACGATGAAGCGGGATTATTTCACCTGTGCGGAGCTTAACCTTTATTTTGCAAAATCGAACCTTGGCGCCAAAATGAGGGCGACCGTTCCCGAAATTTCCGATGACGGCATTCTTGAACTGAAAAAAGCCCGTCACCCTCTTATTGATGCTGAAAAAGTCGTGCCCGTGGATATTTCCGTGGGCAGGGATTACAGCACCCTTATCGTAACGGGCCCCAACACAGGCGGTAAGACAGTTCTGCTGAAAACTGCGGGACTTCTCACGGCTATGGCGATGTGCGGTATGATGGTGCCTGCGGGGGACGGCACGAAGATATCCGTTTTCCGCCACATTCTCGTTGATATTGGCGATATGCAGAGCATCGAGCAGAGCCTTTCCACATTCTCCTCCCATATGAGCAATGTGGTGCAGATACTTAGAACTGCGGACGAAAGCTCCCTTATTCTCATAGATGAGCTTGGCTCGGGAACTGACCCTGTTGAGGGTGCGGCGCTGGCTGTGTCCATTATCGAGGCTCTTATGAAAAAGGGCAGCAGGATATTCGTTACCACTCATTATCAGGAGCTTAAGCTTTTCGCCATCGAGCGTGAAAATGTGGAGAATGCCTCCTGCGAATTTGATGTTAAAACTTTACAGCCCACGTACAGGCTGATAATCGGCTCTCCGGGAAAATCAAATGCATTTTCTATATCCTCAAAGCTTGGTATTCCCCGGGAAATAATCGACGAAGCAAAGTCCCTCGTTTCCGCTGACAACCGCCGTTTTGAAGAGGTGGTAGCCCAGCTTGAAGCATCACGAAGAGCACTTGACAGGCAGAACACCGAGCTTGCACGGCTCAGAAAAGAAGCCGAGGAAAAGGAACAGGCTCTTGAAAAGGAGCGGGAGGAGTTTGAAGCCCGCAAGGACGATGAGTTTGAAAAGGCGAGAACTCAGGCTATGCGCATCGTTGAGAACTGCCGTATGCAGTCGGAAAAGCTCCTTGATGAGCTTTCGGACATACGGAAGGAGCGGAACAAGGAGGCTTTCGACAAGCGTTCATCGGCTGCAAAGTCAATGAGCCGTTCTTCCCTTGACAAGATGTATGATGAGGCAAATCCTGTGAGAAAGCGGGAGCTGAAAGAGTACAAGCCGCCCCGACCCTATAAGCGTGGTGACAACGTTATCGTTGCGGACATCGGCAAAAAGGGCATTCTTGCGTCCGACCCCGACAGCAGCGGAAATGTTTTCGTTCAGGTGGGCATTATGAAAACCAAGACCAACATCAGCCATCTCCGACTTGCGGAGGAGGACAAGGTCACGGTTGGCAATAAGAAAAAATCCCCTGCATCACGGGTCTCCAAGGTTGGCGTCAGCGGAAAGACTGAGCGCAAAAGCTCCCTTGAGCTTGATATCCGTGGCTGCGCCATTGACGAGGGTATCCACGAGGTGGACAGATTTATCGACAATGCTGTTATGCTGAATGCAGGCATTGTGACCATTATCCACGGCAAGGGCACGGGACTTCTGAGACAGGGAATACAGCGTCATCTCAGATCGCACCCCTCTGTCAAGAGCTTCAGAAACGGTGTTTTCGGCGAGGGCGAGGACGGAGTTACTGTGGTCGAACTGAAATAATCTTAGACAAACTAAAACGGACTGCTTTCCAAATCGGAGAGCAGTCCGTTTCTTATATTATCTTATGATCATTCCTCAGTCTTAACGACCTTGATGCCGAGAATATCAAGGCTCTCGTCATCGACCTTTGCGGGGCAGTCGCTCATAAGCTCGGAAGCGTTCTGTACCTTGGGGAATGCGGTAACGTCACGGAGGCTGTCAGCACCGCACATTATCATTGCCAGACGGTCAAGACCGATGCCCATTCCGCCGTGGGGAGCTGCGCCGTATTTATACGCATCAACAAGGAATCCGAACTTTGCCTGAATTTCCTCATCGGTGAGACCGAGGGACTCAAACATCTTCTGCTGGAGCTCATAATCGGTGATTCTGATAGAGCCGCTGGAAAGCTCTGTGCCGTTCAGAACAAGGTCATATGCTTTTGCAAATACCTTTTCGGGTGCGGTGTCAAGATACTGGAGGCACTCGTCCATAGGCATTGTGAAGGGGTGGTGCATAGCGTCCCAGTGCTGAGTTTCCTCGTTCCACTCGAAGAAGGGAAACTCGGTTATCCACAGGAAATTGAACATTCCCTCAGGGATAATGTCAAGCTGCTTGGCGGTTTTCAGTCTCAGTGCGCCGAGAGATGTGAGAACGGTGTTCTTCTTGTCGGCGATGATGAATACAACATCGCCCTTTTCTGCGCCTGCCTTTGCAAGGATAGCGTCAAGCTCACCCTCGCCTAAGAATTTGCCGAAAGAGCAGTTGGGTGCGTCATCTACCCATCTGATGTATGCGAGACCCTTTACGCCTGTCTCTTATACACATCTGACGCTGCCGACGATATGCAGTGTGT
>CAMBJF010000086.1 GCA_945867875.1 uncultured Ruminococcus sp.
ACACACTGCATATCGTCGGCAGCGTCAGATGTGTATAAGAGACAGGTTAATAATATGATGAAATAAGAGCCTCGTTTTGGGGCGATATCACAAATAAAAGACTGCTGCGCATTTAAAATAGCGGGTGCGGTCTGCAAACGGGAGGAATCAACTGTGGAAAAATTTAGGGATTACAGCCGCTTCAAAGCTGTCTGCACAGAGTTCAGAGCCGAATTTACCGACAGGTTCTTTACAAACGGACGGCTTTTCTGTCACCCTTTCCTTGACGGAGTAATTTATATTCCCTGCACTCAGGAAGAGGCAAAGAACAACGGAGTTGACATTTGCAGAATGTCCGATATGCTCCTTATGTCCGCTGACGGTGAGGAGTTCGAGCCTTTTAAAATTGCCGAGGCAAGAAAAATAGCTGCGGAAAACGGCGTGGTATATATCACAACTCTTCTTTACAACGGCGCATTTGAAGCCACTGACTGGATGATCGACGGCAAGCACGACACCCTTATCATCAGCGAAGAGCATATGAAAAAGGAAGGCAAGCCATACGCTCCCGTGACCCCTCTCACAAACGTTATACAGCCGTTCAAGAAGCTTACCAACCATTTCTTATATAAAAAAGGTACACCCGAAGAGCCTGCTGTTCTTTCCGACAAGGATGTTGACGAAAAGACTGAGGGATATCTTGACGAGCTTACTTCCGAGTTCATCTCTCCCGAGGTCATAGGCGAGAATGAGTTTAAGATATTCGGCACAAAGCTCGCCTGCGACAAGAACGAGACCCGCTGCAAGGAGCTTGACAGGGGCGTTGACCTCTGCGACAGGCTCATTGAAGAGATGAAGCCCCACGAGGCTGCTTTCAAGGCTGCGGGAATTGATTTTGACCTTAAGTCCTATACTGCCGATCTCTTTGCAAAGCTTGGCAAAAAGTGCGGTGTGACTGTTGATACAAAGGAGTTTATCTCCGATGATACCGCCGCTTTAAAGGAAAAGTTCAAGAAGCTGGTTTCCGACAAAAACGGCTACGGTTTCAAGTACAAGGCTCCCGACAAGGCTACTTTTGCGGAGGCTCTGAAAATTGCGGAGCTTTCCCCCGCATCTGCCGATGAGCTGAAAAAGGACATCGCATCTCTCCTCAAAGTCCGCCCTGCATATCCTGCTGTGTTCAATATGGCAAGGGCAGCGTCTCCCGCCGATGCCGAGGCTGTGGAGAATATTGCGGAGTTCTGGGGCAGTGCTGCCCTTACCCCTTCGGAGCTGGGCGAATATCTGGAAAGCTCCTACATTCCCGCTGACTGCCGTGACGCTGAGGGCAAGCTCAACTGCGGCGGCGCAAAGGCTGCGCTTATCTCCGAGGATATCAAGGCTGCGGCTGCCAAGTACAAGCTGAAAAATGCTCCCGTTTTCGACGAGCTCGACAAATACTGCACCGAATATGAAAAGGCTGCACGCACATACAACGGCACTGTTTTTGACACCGTTTCCGATATGGAAAAGGCTGTGAAGAACGAAGCGGAGCTTGCTGAAAAGTGCTACGATCTGTCTGCTCTGAATGCCGATGAGCTGAAGCAGCTGAGAAAATACATATATGATATGAAGCTCGACAAGAAAACTGCGGGCAAGTATCTGCTTAAAATAAAGCTTGCGATGAATAACTGCGAGGAAAATCAGCTTAAGCTCCTGTGCACAGGCCTTACCCTTAAAAAACAGGGCGAGCTTGAAGCTCTTATGGGCAAGCTGGGTGAATTTGACGAAGTCGTTGCGGCTCCCTATATTGCTCAGGTCAAGGACGCTGTTCTTACCGCACAGCTCAAAGAGCTTTCCGAAATGTTTAAGGCTATCCCCGACAAGGCAAAGGCTGATGAGCTTGAAAAGGTGCTTGCATCTGGCAAGTATGACAAGATGTTCACCCGCCATTTCACCGCAAAGATAGCTCTTGCAAGAGACGGCTTTGCAAAGGAAGAGCTTGCGGCTGTCTGCAAAAATATCTCCGCTGCAGATAACAAGGCTCTTGACGAAATGCTCTCAAAGCTTGATTCTGTCAAGTGCAGAGAGGGCCTTAAGGCACCTTACAAGAAGGACATCGACGCAAGAAAGCAGGAGCTTCTTATCAAGGAAATTGACGGCATATTTGCAGGCATCAATGCTGCTGACAAGGCAAAGCTCGACAGCCTGAGAGCTGTTATTGCCTCCGCAAAATATCCCGCCGAGTTTACAAACAAATACAAGGCACAGCTTGATGAGCGTGAGACTGAGCTTAAAAATGCCGAGTTTATCAAGAAGTGCGACACTATACCCAATATGAACAGGGCTGACCTTGACAGTATCATCAAGGAGCTTAAGGACGAGAAGTGCCCCGAGGAGATCGCGAAGAAGTATCTTCCTATGACCGAGGAAAGAGGAAAGGCACTCCTCAAAGCAGAGCTTTCCGATATGTGCAGGGATATTCCCTCTATGGACTTTGCAAAGCTTGACGCTCTTGAAAAGTCCCTTAAAAATGAGAAGTATCCCGAGGACCTTACATCGGGCTATTTCGACACCATCAAGGCCCGCAGAAGGACCCTTTACAACAAGGAAGCCGACGACCTTTGCAAGAACATCGGCAATATGCAGAAGCCTGAGCTTGCGTCCCTCACTGAAAAGCTTAAGGACGAGAAGTTTGACCCTGCATATGTCAAGAAGTATTTTGACGAGATCGACAAGCGTTTCAACAAGATAGAGACCGACAAGCTTGACAGTATGTGCAAGGACATCGAAAAGCTCAAAAAGCCTGAGCTTGAAAAGCTTTCCGCTGACATTGCCGCACTTGGATTCAAGAAGGAAAACACTGCTTCCTATCTCGAAAAGATAAGAAACAGAGAGATAACTCTGATGAAGTCGGAAATGGAGAGCCTTTGCAAGAACATCGGTTCTGCTCCCAGAAAGGAGCTTTCCAAGCTGAAAGAGGCACTTTCCGGCGGCGATTTCGACAAGGAGCTTTCTGCAAAGTACATCAAGCAGATAGACGAACGCACTGAGACCCTTATCAAACAGGAGCTTGCAGACCTTTGTAAGAACCTCCAGAGTGCGCCTAAGGATAAGCTTCTGGAGATGCGTATCGCCATAAACGAAACTCCTGAGTACAAGGACGCCGGCAAGGCATATGCAGAGCAGATTGAGAGCCGCTTGAAGCAGCTTGACAAGGCCGAATTTGACAAGCAGATGGCATCTATCGAGAAGCTCAGTGCGGAAGAGCTTGACAGGTTTGAAGATGAGCTTGACAAGCGCAAGCCCGCTCTTGACGCAAAGCTTTACGAGGCATCTGTGGCAAAGCTCAGAGAGCGCAGGGAATTCCTCCAGAAGGAAGAGCTTTCAAAGCTCTGCGGCGATATTTCCAAGCTGGATATCAAGCAGCTGGGCGTGATTAAGGAGAAAATTTCCGAGGGCGATTATATCCCCGAGGTGACATTCCCATACATCAAGAAGATAGACGATGCCGTTACAAATCTTCAGGTTCAGTATTACACAAAGCTTACCGAGAATATCAATTCTATGAGCCGTGCAGACCTTATCGTTCTCCTTGAAAAGGTGAACAGGAACGAGAACCACGCTTCGGACGATATGCTCCAGAGATATATCGGCAAGATAAACTCCAAGATTCGTGAGGCCGATGCAAAGCACCTTGAAAAGAAGTGCGGAAATCTCGGAAATGCAGGCGAGCACCGCTGCTTCGAGCTTATCAAGGACATCAATGCTATGGACATTGATGCGGATACAAAGAAGCGCTTTATCAATCAGGTAGAGCTCCACATCACTAATCTTAAGACTGTTGAAAGAGACGGCTATGTATCTCTCCTTAAGAACCTTATGGACGAGAATAGCATTAAGGAGTCCCAGTTCTACATTCCCGGAATCTCCAAGTCCTTTGACAGCATTTACATCAAGATACAGAATACATATGCCCGCACAGAGCAGTTTGAAATGCCTATCGTGGCTCACGAGTTCACTCCCGGTCACCCCGAGGATTCTTACCTGCTCACCACCGAGTATCTCTACGGTATGGGCAAGACAAGCGGTCTGCTCCATATCCCTGTTGACCAGATCGAAAGGTTTGAGGGCAAGAGCAACCTGTTTACAAGCTCTCTTAAAGTAATCGAGAGAAACGGAAAGGCTACAGACCTCCCCGCTAACATCGAGAAGAAGCTTTTTGAGGCTACCGCAAAGGTGCTCAATGGCGTGCTCGCTGCCGTTCAGAAGACTAAGACCGATGCAAAGCTCAAAGAAGCCGAGGAGATAAAGGCTACCGAGGAAGCAAGACTTATGGAGCTTGAGCAGGAGAGAAAGGACATCGACGAGGCAAGAAAGAGAGCAGAAGAAGCCGAGAAGGCTGCCGCAGCTCCCAAGCCCGCACCTGTTGAGAAGAAGGAACCTGTTCCCGAGCCTAAGAAGATAGAGCCTATCAAGCCTATCAAGCCTATCGAGGTCGTTGTTTCGCCTATTCCAGAGGTAAAGACTATCAAGCCTTTGGAGGCAGGTAAGCCTGCTGATGCGGCTAAGCCCGCAGCTCCCGCACCCGCTAAGCCTGTTGAAGCGGCTAAAACAGTTGCGCCAGCACCTGCAAAGCCTGTTGAAGCGGCTAAACCTGTTGCTCCCGCACCTGCAAAGCCTGTTGAAGTAGCTAAACCTGCTGCTCCAGCGCCTGCAAAGCCTGTTGAAGCGGCTAAACCCGTTGCTCCTGCACCTGCAAAGCCCGCCGAAGCACCTAAGCCCAAGATCAAGTTCTGCGACCAGTGCGGAGCTAAGATTACTAGCGAGACTGCTAAATTCTGCGCTGAATGCGGCAACAGACTTATCCACTGATAAATGAAATTATGCCGCACAATGCCAATAATACAGCGTTGTGCGGCAATTTTTAAGAAATCATTTCACCTATAAAATCATAAATTAAAATCACGGTCAAATTTTTATGAAAACTGCCGAAATATCCAAAAAACCACTTGACAAAAGTGTGCATATGTTGTATCATAAGATTGAAGCTAAAATGTGCGCAGTGTCCTATGCCGAAAGGCAATCGGGTCTGTTTTTTGGGTATTAAAATGATACTTAAAAAGTATAGTTTATAGGACTTCCGTTGTGTATATGCATAATATCTTCGGGGTCTGCTATAAAAATTATGTGCATTTTTGTACATATGGGCATATTTTACTAAAATCGCTTTACTCTGTCCCATAAGGACAGTGCGGAAGACAGCTTCGCAGAGCCTCATAAGGGCTGTGCGAAAGATTGAAGGAGGAAAAAAATTATGAATCAGATGCCTAAGGAATGGGAAGGCTTCAAGGGCGGTCAGTGGACAAAGGAGATCAATGTCCGTGACTTTATCCAGAGAAACTACACTCCCTATGACGGAGACGAAAGCTTCCTCGCAGGCCCTACAGATGCTACCAAGAAGCTCTGGGCTGACGTAATGGAGCTCGCTAAGAAGGAAAGAGAAGCAGGCGGCGTTCTCGATATGGACACCAAGGTCGTATCTTCCCTCGTATCCCACGGCGCAGGCTATATCGAAAAGGACCTCGAGCAGATCGTTGGTCTCCAGACAGACAAGCCCTTCAAGAGAGCTCTTATGCCTTACGGCGGTCTCAGAATGGCTGAAAAGGCTTGCTCTGACAACGGCTACACTATCGATCCTGAAATAAAGCACATCTTCACCGAATACCGCAAGACCCATAACGCAGGCGTATTCGATGTTTATACACCTGAAATGAGAGCTGCAAGAACTGCTCATATCCTCACAGGTCTTCCCGATGCATACGGCAGAGGAAGAATCATCGGCGACTACAGACGTGTTGCTCTGTACGGCGTTGACAGACTTATCGAGGACAAGAAGGAGCAGAAGGCTTTCTACACCTGCCCCATGACCGAAGAAAAGATTCGTGCAAGAGAAGAGATCGCTGAGCAGATCAGAGCTCTTGAGAACCTCAAGAAGATGGCTGAGATCTACGGCTGCGACATCTCCAAGCCCGCTGTAACAGCTAAGGAAGCTGTTCAGGCTGTTTACTTCGGCTACCTCGGCGCTGTTAAGGATCAGAACGGTGCGGCTATGTCCCTCGGACGTACCTCCACATTCCTCGATATCTACTTCGAGAGAGATTTCAAGCTCGGCAGACTTACTGAAGAGCAGGCTCAGGAGCTCATCGACCACTTCATCATGAAGCTCCGTCTTGTAAGATTTGCAAGAACTCCCGAGTACAACTCCCTCTTCTCCGGCGACCCCCAGTGGGTAACTGAGTCCCTCGGCGGTATGGGCATCGACGGCAGACATATGGTTACAAAGAACTGCTTCCGTTACCTCCATACTCTTGAGAACCTCGGCACAGCTCCCGAGCCTAATATGACAGTCCTCTGGTCCACAAGACTTCCCGCTGCTTGGAAGGCATACTGCGCAAAGATCTCTATCAATACTTCTTCCATTCAGTACGAGAACGATGACCTTATGAGAGTAACTCACGGCGATGACTACGCTATCGCTTGCTGCGTATCTTCTATGAGAGTCGGCAAGGAAATGCAGTTCTTCGGCGCAAGAGCTAACCTCGCTAAGTGCCTCCTCTACGCTATAAACGGCGGTGTTGATGAGATCAGCGGCGTTCAGGTTGCTACAAAGCTCAGACCTATCACTTCTGAGTACCTCGATTACGATGAGGTTATGGAGAAGTATGATGATATGATGACATGGCTCGCAGAGCTCTATGTTAACACTCTCAACATCATTCACTATATGCACGATAAGTACTGCTACGAGAGCCTCCAGATGGCACTCCACGACAGAGAGGTTAAGAGATACTTCGCTACCGGTATCGCAGGTATTTCCGTTGTTGCAGACTCCCTCTCCGCTATCAAGTACGCTAAGGTCAAGACTGTAAGAAACGAGAACGGTATCGTTGTTGACTACGAGATCGAGGGCGACTTCCCCAAGTATGGTAACGATGATGACCGTGTTGATGAGATCGCTGAGGATATCCTCAACAGATTCATGAACAAGATCCGTCAGCAGCAGACTTACAGAGGCGGTATCCCCACAACTTCTATCCTTACAATCACTTCCAACGTTGTTTACGGTAAGAAGACTGGTTCCACACCTGATGGACGTAAGCTTGGTGTGCCCCTCGCACCCGGTGCTAACCCCATGCACGGCAGAGATACTCACGGTGCTTCCGCATCTCTCTCCTCTGTATCCAAGCTCCAGTTCTCCAATGCACAGGACGGTATCTCCAACACATTCTCCATCATTCCTGACGCTCTCGGTAAGGATACAGGCGTATTCGTTGGCGACCTCGACATCGACGCTCTTTGCCCCGCTTGCGGCAATATCCCTAACACAAGCGACAACGACAGATAATCAAAAGTTATGATTTCTCAGCCGATAGTTTTACAAATATTTAAAACTATCGGCACAAAAAGAACACATTTATATGCTACTATAAGTATATGGAAAGTGTACCAATCAAGTATATTTCATCTGTTATGGAAGGAGTTTTTACTATGGCAGCAAATGCACAGCAGATAAACAACCTCGTTGGTCTTCTTGACGGTTATGCAGTCAAGGGCGGCCACCACCTCAACGTTAACGTATTCACAAGAGAGACTCTTCTCGATGCTCAGAAGCACCCCGAGAACTATCCTCAGCTCACTATCCGTGTATCCGGATACGCTGTAAACTTCATCAAGCTCACCAAGGAGCAGCAGGACGACGTTATCTCCAGAACATTCCACGCAGCTCTTTGATCTGAACTTATGAACGGCTTCATTCATTCAACTGAATCGTTCGGAACAGTCGACGGACCCGGTATCAGGTTCGTCGTCTTTTTCCAGGGATGTCCTATGAGATGCCAGTACTGCCACAATCCTGACACATGGGAGTTCCACACCGATACAAACGGTCTCGGCAGAGAAGTTTCTGCGGAAGAGATTCTGAATATGTATGACGGCGTTAAGGAATTTCTCAAGGACGGCGGATTGACTTGCACAGGCGGAGAGCCTATGGCTCAGCTCGGATTCCTTACCGAACTTTTTGAAAAGGCTAAGAAGAGGGGCATTCACACCTGTCTCGATACTTCGGGTATCACTTTTAATCCCGACAATACTGCCGCTGTTGACAGGCTTATGGACGTTACCGATGTTATAATGCTTGACATCAAGCATATTGACGACGATGAGCACAAAAAGCTTACGGGTCAGAGCAACAAAAATATTCTTGCTTTTGCAAAATATGCAAGCGATAAGAAAAAGGAGCTCTGGATTCGTCACGTTGTTGTTCCCGGCATCACTCAGAATGACCACTGGCTCCACGAGCTTGGCGTGTTCATTTCGGGACTTAAGTCGGTAAAGGCACTTGATGTTCTTCCTTACCACGATATGGGCAAGGTAAAATACCAGAATCTCGGCATTGATTACGTTCTCAAAGACGTTGAGCCTCTTTCCAAGGCTGACGCTGTTAAGGCAAGAGACGTTATTATGCAGGGCATCAGGGACGGTCTTATGGCTGAACGAAACAGCAAATAATTTATGCCGCACATCATTATTTTGTGATGTGCGGCATTTTTCTGCCATAAAAAAGCTCCGAACCAATCGGCTCAGAGCTTTGAAATTATTCCTTGTTATCCTCGGGCTTATCCTCGGACTTTTCTTCTGCCTTTACCTCAACGTCAGCCTTTGACTCTTCTGCCTTTTCTTCAGTCTCGTCAGCCTTATCCTCGGGCTTCTTCTCGTTCTTTTCCCACTTGAGCTCGCCCTTCATAAGCTTTTCAAAGTCATCACCGCTGATTTTCTCGTATTCAATGAGATATTCAGCCAACTCGTCAAGCTGAGTTCTGTGAGATTTAAGCAGTTCCTCACATTCGTTGTAAGCCTTGTTGATAATATGTCTGATCTCCTCGTCTATCATAGCAGCTGTTTCTTCGCTGTAATTCTGAGTGTGACCGTAATCTCTGCCGAGGAAAACCTCGTCGCTGCTTCCGCCATAAGACACAGGACCCAGCTTATCGGAAAAGCCGACCTTAGTGACCATAGCTCTTGCACGCTTTGTGACCATCTGAATATCGCCGTAAGCGCCTGTGTAGATATCCTCAAAGGTGATGGCTTCGGCAACACGTCCGCCGCCAGCGAGA
>CAMBJF010000087.1 GCA_945867875.1 uncultured Ruminococcus sp.
ACCCTCGGAAATTTCTCTGAGTTTTTCATATACCCGAAGATTTTCGGAAAAATTGCTGTCGGAGACAAGCCCGTTCCACAAATGCAGCACTAAAAGCTTTGCACCGACCATTTCGGCGGCCCGACAGTCAAGCTCAAAACGCCTGTATGCCTCAGCATCACACGCCGAAATAAGCTCGCCTATCCCCTTTTCGCAGTGAACTGTGGGGATAAGCAGTCCCATTCGGGAAATATCGCCGTAAACCGTGTCAAAATTTTCATACCAGCTGCGGCTCATCATCAGCTCAAAGCCGTCACAGCAGAGCTTTTCCGCAAATTCGGGCAAAAGTCCGTAGTTAAGACCGTTTTTTCGTGTAACAACAGCTCCTGTGGAGCATAAAACTCTGTTCAATACGTCACTTCCTCAGAAAAGGCTTATCTGGTCGGACTTGGGAAGATCGCCCATTGCGCCCAAAGAAACCAGTTTGTCGATAACTGAATTTGAAACGCCGCTCTTCTCCTGGAGCTCGTCTATTGAGATGAAGTCTCCCGCCTGAACAGCGTCATACAGCGATTTTGCGGCATTTTCTCCGATACCGCCAGCCGATGAGAAAGGAAGTCTTATCTTGCCGTCCTCAACGGTATATTTGGTTGCGTGGGACTTATAAATGTTGATTGGCAGAAAGTCATAACCTCTCGCCATCATCTCGTTTGTGAGCAGGAGCATATCATATGTGCCCGAATCCTTGGCGGTCTTGTCATTGCCCTTTGCCTTGATCTCGTTCATTTTGAGCTTAACGGCATTTCTTCCGAGCATTGCGGTCTCAGCGTCGAAATCCTCGCCACGAACCGTAAATATGGTGGCGTAAAATTCCAGCGGATAATATACCTTGTACCAGGCAAGCTTGTTTGCAGCAATAACGTAAGCCGCAGCGTGGGCTTTCGGGAACATATACTTGATCTTTAGACAGCTTTCGATGTACCACTCGGGAACATCGTGGTCTCTCATCGTCTGCTTCATTTCCTCGGTGAGGAGCTTGGGAGCTTTACCCTTACGGGTTATCTCCATTATCTTAAAGGAAAGGTTGGGGTCAACACCGTGGTAGATCAGGTATGTCATAATACCGTCACGGCAGCCGATAACCTCGGAAATGGTGCATATGCCGTTCTTGATAAGGTCCTGTGCATTTCCCAGCCATACATCAGTACCGTGAGAAAGTCCCGATATCTGGAGCAGGTCGGAAAATCTTTTTGGCTTTGCATCAAGAAGCATCTGCATAGCAAATCCCGTACCCATTTCGGGGATAGCCAGCGTACCCGTCTGCCAGCCGATGTCCTCCGCTGTAACGCCAAGTGCTTCAGGGGACGCATAAAGGCTCATAACCTTTTCGTCCGCAGGGAAAATGTCCTTTGTAAGCACTCCCGTCATATCTTCAAGATGCTTGTAAAGTGTAGGCACATCGTGTCCGAGCTCATCAAGCTTCAGGATAGTATCGTGAAGCGAATGGAAGTCAAAGTGAGTAGTGATAAAGTTTGATTTCGGGTCCTCCGCAGGGTGCTGAACGGCGGTGAAATCATATACCTCGTAATCCGAGGGAACAACGACCATTCCTCCGGGGTGCTGACCGGTTGTACGCTTAACGCCCGTGCAGCCGAGAGTAAGGCGTTTTTCCTCGGCTCTTGAGACCTTTTTGCCCACCGCTTCAAGATAATGCTTAACATAGCCGTAAGCGGTCTTTTCGGCAACTGAACCTGTGGTTCCCGCTTTGAACACGTTCTCGGGACCGAACAATGTTTCCGTATATTTATGGGCAGAGGTCTGATATTCGCCCGAGAAGTTAAGGTCGATATCGGGGGCCTTGTCTCCGTTAAATCCGAGGAATGTTTCAAAGGGGATATCGTGTCCCTCACGGATATATTCAGTGCCGCATTTGGGGCACTTTTTCGGCGGCAGGTCATAGCCCGAGCCATATGTACCGTCAAGAAAGAACTCGCTGTTCTTGCAGTTGGGGCAGAGATAATGGGGCGGCAGGGAGTTTACCTCGGAAATACCCGACATATTCGCCACAAATGACGAACCTACCGAACCTCTCGAACCCACCTGATAGCCGTGCTCGTTAGAGTTTGCAACAAGCTTCTGAGCGATCATATAAAGCACTGCAAAACCATTCTTGATAATGGAGTTAAGCTCCTTGTCAAGACGCTTCTGAACGATGTCGGGAAGCGGATCGCCGTACATTTCCTTGGCTCTCTGCCAGGTTATCCTCGGAAGCTCCTCTTCGGCATTGTCCATACTTGGGGTGAACGTTCCCGGCGGGATAGGTCTGATATCGGGGTCAACCATATCGGCAATTTTATTTGTATTTGTCACTACGACCTCGTAAGCCTTTTCCTTGCCAAGATATGCAAATTCCTCAAGCATCTCATCAGTAGTCCGCAGATACAGCGGCGGCTGATGCTCGGCATCGGCAAATTTATCATACATAAGTATCTTTCGGAAAATTGCGTCAGAGGGGTCCATAAAATGCACGTCACAGGTGGCAACAACAGGAATATTCAGTGCATCGCCAAGCTTGACGATAGTTTTGTTAAATTCCTGCAAGTCCTCCACAGTCTTGATGTTGTCATAGTCCTCGTCACGGATAAGGAAGCCGTTGTTCATAACAGGCTGAATTTCAAGATAATCGTAAAATGACGCAATGTCGCAGAGAACGTCCCATGGGCGGCCGTCACGGACAGCGGTAAAAAGCTCGCCCGCCTCACAAGCACTGCCCACGATAAGTCCCTCACGGTGAGTTATAAGCTCGGACATTGGTATTCTGGGGTGGCGGTGATAATACTTGATGTGACCGAAAGAAACAAGCTTGTAAAGATTTTTCAGTCCCGCATTGTTCTTTGCAAGAATTATCTGATGATAAGCCCTAAGACTCTTGGGATCAACATTTTTCGTGACCTTGTTTATGTCGCTGATGTTGACGCAACCCTCCTCATCAATAAGCCGTGCGGCAAGCTTGATGAAAATTCTGCCGAGCATTTTTGCGTCCTCAAAGGCTCTGTGGTGGTCAAATTCGCCAAGTCCGAGGTGCTTTGCAACGATATTCAGCTTGTGCTTTTTCAATTCAGGTAGCATACTTCTGCACATTACCACCGTGTCGATAATGGAGAAATTGAACTTTATTCCCTGACGGACGCACTCAGCCTTGATAAACGCCGTATCAAAGCCCGCATTATGGGCAATAAGAACAGGATTCTCGCCGCAGTATTCAATAAATTTTTCAAGAGCCTCTTTTTGTGACGGCGCACCCTCAACCATTTCCCCTGTAATTCCCGTAAGCTTTGTTATTCTCTCGGGAATGGGCTTTTCGGGGTCGGCAAAACTTGAAAATGTGTCGCAAAGCTCAAGGTCACGGAGCCTTACAGCACCGTACTCGATTATCCTCTCGCCCGTTGCGGAAAAGCCCGTTGTCTCAAGGTCGAAAACGATAAGCTCACCTTTGAGAGGTACATCTTTATACACACGGACAGCCTCAACAATATCATCGACCGAATACGCCTCACAGCCGTAGATTATCTTAAATTCGCCGCCGCTCTTTCTGATGTCATCGCAGGCCGCAACGGCTTCGGGGAATGCCTGAACACCGCCGTGGTCGGTAATGGCAATTGCCTTGTGTCCCCAGCTGTATGCACGCTTTATGAGCTTGTCCGCAGGGGTTATAGCGTCCATCTGAGACATATTCGTATGCATATGGAGCTCAACACGCTTTTCCTCGCAGGTGTCTGTTCTGTCCTTTTTCTTCACAAGCATAATGTCGTTTGCACGGAGAACAAATTCATTATCAAAGGTATCAAAATCCACCCTGCCCCTGATAATGGCAGTAGTGCCCTTTTTCAGCGTGCTGAGGACATTTTCACTGTCCTTGTCCGCAAAATCCTTAATGGAGATAGAACCCGTATAGTCGGTAAGGCTAACTGTGGTTATGCGCTTTTCCTCACCCTTTTTGTTCTTTATCTCCTTTTCGGCATAATCAAAAATGTCGCCCCAGATAACAATTCCGTTCTGCGGCTCGTAAATATCACCGATATTAGTAACGCTGTCCGCAAAGATACGCTTGCCCTTGATTATCTGAGCGCCCTCGCTCATAACGGGGATAGTCTTGAAATCAACGGAAACTATCTCTTCCTTGGACGGAGCGGAAAATGCAGGTCTTTGAGGTGCATCGGGGTCGGGCATAGGAACAGAGCTTTCATACGCCTGTCTCAGCTGCTCCTCGTAACTGTCCTGTGGAGACTGTTTTTCAATGAGCTTTACTCCCAATTTTACAGAAAATTCGTCATTTATGAGTTTGGAAAGAGCCGTCTCGAAGCCCGCCCTTGAAAGCAGCTCCGCACCGCCTCTTTTCAGCTCAATGTGCAGGATATTGTTGTCTATGTAATAAAATGCACCGTTCAGATGACCGTTTATAACAGCCATATCCTGCTTTAAGCGCATTACAAGCTCGGGAGTGTATTTTGCATCAAGCATATCAGGAGTATATCGGCAGTTCACACGGATAAGATCAAGTCCAACAGCTTTTGCGGCAGCACGCTCAAACTCATCAAGATTTTCAAAGCGCTGGAGCTGGAGAAATGTAGCGTAAAGATACATTTTCTTTCCGTCCTTGCTGCGGCAAATGCGTATCATTTCGCCCTTGCCCACAGGGTTGGGTATCTTATCAGTGTATTCCGAAAAAAGCTCTTTTATAAGCAATTTTTATCTTCCTCCCGAAGTTTGTCTATCTCTTTGAGCAGCTCGCCAAGGACTTCGTCTTCCCTGACTTTTCTAAGAAGCTGTCCTTTTCTGAAAATCACAGCACAGCCGTCGCCGCCAGCAATTCCAATATCAGCCTCTCTGGCCTCACCGGGACCATTCACCGCACAGCCCATAACAGCAACGGTTATGTCAAGTGGAATGTCCTTTACAGCCATTTCAACGTCCTTTGCAAGCTTTACAAGGTCAATTTTTGTTCGTCCGCAGGTGGGGCAGGAAACAAATTTAACTCCGTGACCCTTGCCCACAGCCATAAGAATATCCTTTGCCGCCGCAATTTCCTTAACAGGGTCATCGGTAAGTGACACACGTATGGTCTCGCCAATGCCGTCACAAAGAAGCGAACCTATTCCCACAGCTGACTTGATAAGTCCCATTCTCTCCGTGCCCGCCTCAGTGACGCCGAGATGAAGCGGATAACGGGTCTTTTCCGCTGCGAGGCGGTATGCGTCGATCATAGTTTTGACATCGGACGATTTTATAGAAATAACGATATCGTCAAAATCGCACTGTTCAAGGAGAGCTGCGTGATTCATTGCGCTTTCAACAAGAGCTTCCGCACAGGGTCTGCCGTATTTTGCAAGGAGATCTTTTTCAAGCGAACCCGAATTAACGCCTATCCTTATGGGGATATTCCGTGCCTTACAGCAGTCTGCAACTGCCTTTACCCTGTCAATACCACCGATATTTCCCGGATTTATGCGTATCTTGTCAACCCCCGCGGCGGCACATTCAAGGGCAATTCGATAATCAAAATGGATATCTGCCACAAGGGGTATTGAAACTGCCGCTTTAATGGCTGGAATAAGCTTCACCGCTTCCATATTGGGTATCGAAGCCCTGACGATCTCACAGCCTGCCTTTTCAAGCCCGACCGCCTGCCTTACGCTGCCCTCAATGTCCTCTGCGGGCACATTCAGCATTGACTGGATATAAATTTTACTGCCGTCAAGAGTAAGTCCTCCGACTTTAACAGGGTGAAGCTTTCTCATAATATCATTCCTTAAATAAAGATATTTTTAACGTCATTGAATGTAACGATTATCATCAGGAGCATAAGCAGGGCAAATCCCGCAAAATGCACCATTCCCTCGGTCTCAGCCTTTATGGGCTTTCGGCGTATCGCTTCGATGATAAGAAACACAAGTCTGCCGCCGTCAAGTGCGGGCAATGGCAGGAGATTGAAAATTCCCACATTAACGCTAATAAGCATTGCAATGTCAAGAAGATATCCGATATCAAAGCCCGATTCCTGAGCGCTTTCGGATATTACCGTAACGATGCCCACAGGTCCCTGAAGATTGTTAAGCCCGTATTTTCCCGAAATAAGGTCTCTAAGGGACATAAGAATGAGTCTTGAATAGTACATAAACTTGTTTGCTGCGGCAGGAAGGAGCTCTGCGGCGGTCATATTCTTCATATAGACCTTGAAATCGTAATTCAGAACACGCTCACCTGTTTCTTCATCGACCGTCAGCCCAAACTTAACGCCGTTAAACGTGAGCTTTTCACCGTCACGCTCCACAACAAAATCAAGAACGCCGTCCTCGTCATTTCTCAGCTCGTAAATGATGTCATTGGCGGTGAAAATGTGAAGTCCGTTGACCTTGGTTATCCTGTCG
The DNA here is from genome assembly GCA_945867875.1 of uncultured Ruminococcus sp. Lineage (GTDB taxonomy): Bacteria > Bacillota > Clostridia > Oscillospirales > Ruminococcaceae > Huintestinicola. The sequence continues at coordinate 6,408 of CAMBJF010000087.1, forward strand.
CCCACAGCCATTCCCGCAGTCTCACAGCCCGAGCCGGGAACTATCTCGGCAATTATTGTTGTAGTCACCTTGCCTGCCACAAGAAAAATGATTAACGAAAGAATAAAGCCGAGTATCAGATTCATTATCGCTCCGGCGGCGATAACGGCTATCTTGCGCCACACAGACTTATTTCGGAAGCTGTTTTCATTGTCCGATTCCTCGTCCTCGCCCATTGAACAGAATCCGCCGAGGGGCAGCAGGCGGAGGGTAAAAAGTGTGTGCTTTCCCTGCTTTTTGAAGATGACAGGGCCCATACCTATCGCAAATTCCTGCACATCAATGCCGCATTTTCTTGCAACGATGAAATGCCCGAACTCGTGAACAACAACGATAACGCAGAATATCAGAACAGCACTGATAATTGAAATGACTGTACTCATTTATTCCTCCAGAAAATAATATCAGCAGAATCTGCTGTCTATGTAAGCCCTTGCCGCAGCGTCCGCATCAAGCACAGCGTCAAGCGTATCCGCAGGCTTCACGGCAATGCTTTCAAGAGCACCGCTCACTCCCCTGCCGATATCGCCGAAGCCGATTTTGCCGTCAAGGAAAAGCTCAACCGCTCTTTCATTTGCGCCGTTGACGATGCTTCCGGCAGTTCCGCCTGTTTCAGCTGCCTTTACCGCCGTTTTAAGGCAAACAAAAGTGTCATAATCGGGCTTTGCAAATGTAAGATTTCCATAATCTGTCAGTGAAAGCTCACCCGACAGCGACTCGCACCTTTCGGGATATGTGAGAGCAAGCTGAATCGGTATCTTCATATCGGGCACACCAAGCTGCGCTATAACAGCATTGTCCGAAAGCACGACCGCCGAATGGATAACGCTCTGTCTGTGAACGACTATCTCCACCTGAGAGGGCTTCACACTAAACAAATGGCAGGCTTCCATAAGCTCCAGCCCCTTGTTCATCAAAGTGGCGCTGTCAACGGTTATTTTTCGTCCCATTGACCAGTTCGGGTGCTTTAAAGCCTGCTCGACTGTCACATTTTCAAGCTCTGCTGATGTTTTTCCGAAGAACGGACCACCCGAAGCTGTGAGGATAATGCCTTTGAGCTGCTTTTTCACATCGCCCTTTATTCCCATAATGCACTGAAAAATTGCGCTGTGTTCGCTGTCGATAGGGAGAATGGTTATACCCTTTTCGGCGGCAATCTTCATAACGATATCGCCGCCTGCCACGAGGGTCTCCTTGTTTGCAAGCGCCACCTGCATACCGCTTTCAAGGGCAGCAATAGTGGGTCTCAGCCCAATCATACCGACCACCGCATTAACGGTAATGTCAGCCGCTTTGTCCGCAGCCAGCTCGCAAAGTCCGTCTATGCCCGTGAGTATCTCGGTATCGGTATCAAAAAGCTCATCTTTAAGTGGCTTGTAATATTTCTCGTCAAAAATGCAGACACGCTTTATGTTAAATTCTCTTGTCTGCTCCGCAAGCTTTTTGTAATTGCTCTTAACAGCCGCTGAATGTATCTCAAAACCGTGGCGGCGGCATACATCTGCTGTCTGAGTGCCGATAGAACCGCCCGAGCCAAGGAGATTTATCTTCTTCAATTATCCCATATCCTTTCACGAATGTTCCGTCAAAAAAATCAAGGTGCTGCCCTGCCCCGAAAATGTCCGAGCCGAAACAGCACCGATATTTTTTCATCAGCTTACGGAATGAATAAATATTTTCTGACCGAAAGCGTTGAATACAAGCATTATATAGGGAAGAACGAAATATACGCTGTCAAACCTGTCCACAACGCCGCCGTGTCCGGGAAGAATTTTTCCGTAATCCTTGATGTTGTACTCACGCTTCAGAAGCGATGCCGAAAGATCGCCCACCATACTGATAACAGCGGCGATAAGCATTATCACTCCAAGCGCCAGATAATTCACATCAAAGTCAATTCCCTTAAATGTGTGCATAACATACTTGTAGCCCATTCCGTAAAGAACGAACACAACAGCAGTTACAATAAGTCCGCCAACTGCACCCTCCACCGTCTTTTTCGGAGATATGTCAGGGCAAAGCTTATGCTTTCCGCAGGCAGTGCCAACGAAATATGCACCCGCATCGGGAATCCAGGCAGCCATAAGAGCCATCACTACATAACATATGCCGTGAACAGCGCTCATATTCTTCAAAGATACAAGACAGGTTATGGAAAGTGTTACAAGACAGGTCACAGTGACCATAACCGCAAGCTTGTCAAAAGGAAGCTTTTTGTGATCCGCCACATAGCCCGCAAACATAAAGAACACGATGACCGATGCCGCAAATATCCTCCATATCATACCTATCTGTGAAAACCATGTCAGCATCGGTATGACTGCCGCAAAAAGCAGGCACATTCCGAAGTGAACGGGATATTTTTTGCAGCCGCAGACGTTAAGCACCTCATAAACGGACATAACAGCAACAAAAGCCACAAAAATCGGAAAGATTATCGTGTTGTTAAGACAAAGCACGGCAATGCCGAGCGAAATGCCCACAACCGCAGTAAGCAGCCGCTGTTTCATCTTCAAACACCTCCGAATCGTCTGCTGCGTGACGCAAAAGAATCAAGAGCTTTTTTCAGCTCTTTTTCATCAAAGTCAGGCCACAGAGTGTCTGTGAAGTAACTGTCTCTTATACACATCTGACGCTGCCGACGATATGCAGTGTGTAGA
>CAMBJF010000088.1 GCA_945867875.1 uncultured Ruminococcus sp.
TACACACTGCATATCGTCGGCAGCGTCAGATGTGTATAAGAGACAGGTAATGGGCTGTATCTGTGCGGACAGCTATGATATGATACCTGCGGCTGAGAAATATGCTGAGGCATTGGGACTTGCTTTCCAGATAGTTGATGATATCCTTGATATCACGGCAGATGAAAAGCTTCTCGGAAAGCCTGTTCACAGCGATGCCGACCTTAACAAGGCTACATATCCAGCTGTGTTCGGTCTTGATGCCGCAGAGAAAAAGGCTGAGGAGCTTACCGAAAAGGCTGTGTCTATCGCTGAAAGCTTTCCCGACAGCGAATTCTTATCACAGCTCACAGCATATCTTCTGAAACGGGAATATTGATCGAAAGGGAATGTTATCAAATGTCGGAATATTACAATTATATCCTTGTAACTTCCATTGTAGGCTGGTGTGTTGCTCAGTTCCTGAAAACGATCATCAACCTGATAAAGTATAAAAAATTCAGCGTGGAAAGGCTCTTCGGAGCAGGGGGCTGGCCAAGCGCACATTCGGCAATGGTCTGCTCGGCGGCTGTGGGAGTTTACCGTGTTGACGGCGTTGCTTCGACCCAGTTTGCTATTATGTGCATCGTGGCGCTTATCACAATGTATGACGCAATGGGTGTCCGCAGAGCTGCGGGGCAGCACGCAAAGGCTATTAACAGGATAAACCGTATTCTTGAAAGCCGCCCCGCTTCCTCGGGAAAACCTCTTGAAGATATTGCACAGGCCGCAAACACAAGTATTGCGGTTATGAAGGAATATCTGGGACATACTCCCTTTGAAGTCGTAAGCGGTGCTTTTCTCGGAATGATCCTTGCTTTCCTTATGCCGATGAACATATAAACTGACAATGTTTGGAAATTTGATTTTCAGACAGAGCTTTATCATAAGCTCATAAAAAGGAATGGTCATAATTATGAATGACAATACAACTGTAAGGCTCAAAGACCTTGACCTCCCGAATGACCTGAAAAAGCTTTCTATACCACAGTGCATAAGCCTTTGCAGGGAAATTAGAGGGATACTTATAGACACAGTTGCCGAAAACGGCGGACATCTTGCCTCAAACCTCGGCACAGTGGAGCTTACAATGGCTATACACCGTGTTTTTGAATCGCCCTTTGACAGGATAATTTGGGACGTTGGACATCAGGCATACACCCACAAGCTCCTCACAGGACGCTTGAATGATTTTTCAACACTGAGAACAGAGGGCGGGATATCAGGCTTTGCAAAGCCTACCGAATCCGAGCACGATATCTTTATAAGCGGTCACAGCAGCAACTCAATTTCCGCCGCCTGCGGAATTGCAAAGGCAATGAGACTGCAAGGCGACGACCACAACGTTATCGCCGTTATCGGAGACGGTGCATTCACAGGCGGTATGGTCTACGAGGGTCTTAACAATGCAGGCAAAAGCGACGACAATCTTATCGTTATACTTAATGACAACGAGATGTCCATATCGAAAAATGTAGGTGCTCTTGCAAAATATCTTTCCTCTCTCAGAGGAAGAAAGGCATATGTTGAAGCTAAGAAAAATGTGGAGAATATTCTTGACAAAACTCCTGTTGTGGGAAAGCCCGTCAAGGAGCTTATGCTTGCCTCAAAGGACGCTGTAAGGTGGATGCTCTACCGTTCAAATGGTCAGCCTGCGGGAGCAACAATGTTTGAAAATCTTGGATTTGTATATCTGGGCCCCGTTGACGGTCACAATTTAAAGAGCCTTGAAGAGACTCTTGAAGCGGCAAAAGCGGCGAAAAAGCCTGTGCTTGTTCACGTAAACACTGTCAAGGGTAAGGGCTATCGTCCCGCTGAGAAAAATCCGGGAGCGTTCCACGGTCTTGCTCCTAAAGCTATAAAGCAGGGAAATCCTGAATTTATAAGCAGCGACAGCTTTTCAGCCGTTTTCGGTGATGAGCTTGCAAAGCTCGGAACTTCCGATAAGCGTATCTGCGCCATTACTGCGGCGATGAAATACGGAACGGGACTTAATAAGTTTGCGGAAGCCTGCCCGTCAAGATTTTTCGATGTTGGCATTGCCGAACAGCACGCAGTTACATTTGCGGCAGGTCTTGCGGTAAGCGGAATGATGCCTGTTTTTGCGGTATATTCAAGCTTTTTGCAGCGTGGCTATGACCAGATAATACACGATGCTGCCATAAGCAGAACACATATCGTTCTTGGCATTGACCGTGCAGGAATAGTGGGTGAGGACGGTGAAACTCATCAGGGACTTTTTGATGTTCCTATGCTCACCTGTATCCCGAACATCACTGTCTATTCTCCGTCGGATTATGACGAACTGCGGCTTTGTCTCAGAAAGGCATTATATGACACGCCCTCGGTGGCAGCTGTGAGATATCCGAGAGGTGCTCAGAGCAATATAAAAATGAAGCTTGACGAAAGCAATATGTTCTGCTTTGAGGGACATGGCAGCAAAAATCTTGCCATAGGCTACGGACGGACAGGCGGCACGGTATGCGAAGCCGTAAGGGACAGCAGGCTTGATGCAGATGTATTGAAGCTTGTGAAAATATTCCCCATTGAAAGCAGCGTCATTGACCTTTGTATGAAATACGATAAAATTATCATATTTGAAGAAGCGCTTCAGAACGGCAGCATCGGTGAGCATCTCACAGCCGCTCTTACTGCAAAGGGCTATAAGGGTGACATAAGCATAAATGCTATACACGGCTTTGTCAAGCAGGCAAAGACCGAAAGCGCTTTGAAAAGATTTTCCCTTGACAAAGCGGGAATTGAGAAGAAAATTTCTGATTTTATATAATTCGGAGGAAGTTATGCGGCTTGATGTATATTTGTCTGAAAGCGGACTTGTGAAAAGCCGTGAAACAGCCAAAAGAATGATATCCGAGGGTGGAGTTACCGTCAACGGAAACGTTGTGACGAAGCCGTCAAAGGAGATATCTGAGAATGATAATGTTGCTCTCTGTGCCCCCTTGCCCAAGTATGTCGGCAGGGGAGGCTTAAAGCTTGAAAAGGCTCTTGACAGCTTCAAAATATCGGTGAACGGACTTGTGTGTATGGACATCGGAGCATCAACAGGCGGCTTTACGGACTGTATGCTCCAAAACGGTGCCGAATATGTTTATGCGGTAGATGTTGGGCACGGTCAGCTTGATGAAAAGCTGCTAAGTGATAAGCGTGTTAAGAATATGGAGGGTGTTAATATAAAAGACCTGCTGCCCTCTGAGCTTGACAGGGAGATACAGTTCATTTCCACAGATGTTTCGTTCATATCGCTTAAAAAGGTCATTCCGAAAATTGCTGAGCTGCTTTGTGATAACGGTCAGGCTGTTATGCTTGTAAAGCCGCAGTTTGAATGTGGAAGAGCGGACATCGGCAAGAACGGGATAGTCCGCTCCGATAAGGTGCACAGGGCGGTGCTCAGTGATATCGTTTCATTCTGCACACAAAACGGTCTGACCGTAATGGGAGCGGATCATTCTCCCATTCAGGGCGGCGACGGGAACATAGAATACCTTATATATACTGTAAAAGGCAGTGTTATCGGCAAACCCGTTGACTGTGCCGAAATAGTTACAAAAGCCCATAAGAGCTTTAAAAAGGCGTGAAAGGAGTCATATTATGAAAACTGTGATATGGCCTAATTTTTCAAAGAAAAATGCATATGAGACCACGGGCAAGGTCTGCTCTATGCTTCATAATATGGGTTTTGAGATATTCTGCGGGGACAATCTGAAAGAACGTTTTCCCGTAAAGAAATACGTGAAATTTATGCCTGTGAAAGAGGCTGCGGAGCTTTGTGACCTGATAATCGCTGTGGGTGGCGACGGAACTATCCTTGAAGCCTCCGCATATGCCGCTGAATATGACAAGCTCCTGCTTGGCATAAACACAGGTCGTCTCGGTTTTATGGCGTCTATGGAGCCTGACGAGCTTTATAACCTGTCAAAGCTTATGAGCGGGGATTACACTGTTGAAAACCGTATGATGCTGGACTGTGAGTTTGTGGGCGGCGGAAAAAAAGACACATTCACGGCTCTGAACGATATCGTGATATCAAGTCAGTTTGGCAGGCTTGCGGACTATTTTGTTTCCGTAAACGGCACAAATGTGAGTACCCTGAGAGCAGACGGAGTTATCTTTTCAACTCCCACAGGCTCCACCGCATATGCCTTGTCCGCAGGGGGACCTATCCTTGAACCTGGGCTTGAATGCATTCAGATGACGCCTGTGTGTCCCCATTCTCTTGTATCGAGGACAATGCTTTTCTCCACGGAAAAAAAGCTGGAGGTAACATTCAGATCAAGAGACAACACGCCTCTTTATCTCAGCATTGACGGTCAGATAAAGGAAAGCGCCGAAAAGGACGACAAGCTTTTCATCACACGTTCAAGGAAATTCCTGCGGCTCATTGATATACAGGGAAATTCATTTTTCAATTCCGTCAACAAAAAGCTTTTAAATCCAATCAAGGATATTTGAGGTAGTACTCTATGGTTAAATCGGAAAGACACGGGATAATTCTTGAGATAGTGAAAAACAGCTCCGTTGAAACTCAGGAAATGCTTCGTGAAGAACTTTTAAGGCGTGGCATTGATGTTACTCAGGCAACGCTCTCCCGTGACATCAAGGAGCTTGGGCTGATAAAAAAGCAGGACCGCTATTTTGTGCCGCAGAAAAGCTCTGCGGAAATTCCCGCACTGATAAGGGAGTCGGTAAACTCCGTTGATTATGCCCTTAACACTGTGGTTTTCAAGTGCCACGCGGGAATGGCGAATGCCGCCTGCGCAATGTTTGACAAGCTTGGATTCAGCGGAGTTGTGGGAACTCTGGCGGGCGATGATACGATATTCGTGCTTATGCGCTCCGAAAAGGACGCAGCCGCTTTTGTAAAGGAAATGCAAAGCGTTATCTTCAGCGATAAAAAGGGTGATTTGAATGCTCAGTGAGCTTTATATAAAAAATCTTGCTATAATTGAAGAGGCTTCCATACCGTTTTCGGATCATTTCAATGTGTTCACGGGCGAAACAGGTGCAGGAAAATCCATTCTGATAAACGGAATAAACGCCGTTCTCGGTCAGAGGATAACAAAGGATATCGTCCGTGCAGGCTGTGACAAGGCTGTTATCTCCGCACTTTTTACCCGGCTTTCCGATAATGTGTGCCAACGTCTTGATGAGCTTGGTGTATCCCACGAGGACGGTCAGCTTACACTCACACGAGAGATAAACTCCGACGGCGGCAGCATCGCAAGGGTAAATTCAAGGGCATCAACGGTTTCCGTGCTCCGTGAAATAGGGGAGTGCCTTGTAAATATCCACGGTCAGCACGATAATCAGATACTTATGAATCCCGAAAAGCACCTTTCCATTCTTGACAGCTACGGAGGACTTGAAAAGCAGACTGAGGAGTATCACGAAAGCTTCAAGCAGCTTCAGGAAATATCCCGAAAGCTGAAAAAACTCACCCTTGAACGGAAGGAAAAGGCTGAGCGTGAGGAGATGCTCAGGGAAAAAATCGAGGAGATAGGCAGCCTTAACATTGAGGAAGACGAGGACGAAACTCTTGAAGCCGAATATAAAATTGCTCAGAACAGCGAGGACATATGTGCGGCGCTGAATGAGGCTCACAGCTATCTTGACGGCATTGATGACAGCGATGTTCCCGGAGCAATGGAGCTTGTTTCCGATGCCTGCGGTGATCTGTCAGCATTTTCCGATGCTGTGCCGTCTCTTAAAGTGCTGTCGGACAGGCTTGAAAATGTAAGAGCCGAGCTTGAGGATATCATTTCCGAAATTTCCTCCGAGCTTGATAAAATTGATATTGATGCAGAAAGATATGCATATCTCACAGACCGTCTTAACGAGCTTAACCGCATAAAAAAGAAATACGGTCCTGGGCTTTCGGACGTGCTTGAATGCTATAACAAAGCTTCTGAGGAAATAAGCGATTTTGATATGTCATCGGACGAAATTGAGCAGACTGCACAGCACAGGGAAAAGCTCCTTGCCGATGTTTCGGAAAAGGCAAAGGCTCTTTCCGCTGCACGTGCGGAGGCGGCTGAGAGATTTTCGTCACAGGTGGAAGAAGAGCTTAAATTTCTTGATATGCCCAATGTAAAGATATGTGCGGCTATGGAAAAAGGAAAGCTTACGGCTGTGGGTATGGATACTGTGGAATTTATGATATCCACCAACGCAGGTGAGGGTATGAAGCCGATGTCAAAGATCGCTTCGGGCGGTGAGCTTTCAAGAATAATGCTTGCTCTCAAAAACGTCATTGCCGAAAAGGACAATATCCACACACTTATTTTCGATGAGATAGATACGGGCGTCAGTGGAAGAGCTGCGCAAAAAATCGGTATCAAGCTAAAGCAGGTATCACGCAATCAGCAAGTGCTCTGTGTAACTCATCTTTCACAAATGGCAGTAATGGCGGACAATCATCTGCTTATTGAGAAAAAGACCAAGGACGGAAGAACATTCACCTCTGTCCACAAGCTTGATTTTGAGGAGCGCAAGCGTGAAATTGCACGAATCATGGTTGGTGAGAACATCACTGACACTGCCCTGAAAAATGCGGAGGAGCTTCTCAGAAGCGCCGATAAAATATGAAAAAAGGCAGCCGAAAAAGCTGCCTTTTTGTATTTGAATTAAATTTACGGTGTAACGGGAGAATCATTTCCGCCGTACATAAACGCCAGCGCTTTTGATATCTCAACGGGGTCTGTAACGGGTGTGGGCTGCCAGTTGTTGTGGTCGCCTGCATATACATAAAACGGAGTGAAGTTTTCTTCCTGCGATATGTATGAACCGTTTTCGTCAAAGTTGAAGGTCTCGGTAAGGATAACAGTCTTATTTTCGGGAAGTCTGCTTCCGCCGTAGCAGAAGTTTCCGAGAGAATAAATGATATCCACACCGTTGTAATTTTCCATAGGTCTCAGAACGTGGGGGTGAGAGCCTACGATAAGGTCAACGCCCATATCCGCATATTCATGACACATTTCCACAAGCCAGTCCTCGGGAACGTGTTCCTTTTCAGTGCCGCCGTGGAAGAAAAGTATCTGAATGTCACTGTTTTCTTTCAGTTCTTCAATTTTGGGGGTAATGATAGGCTCGTAATTTGTGCCAAACATATTTGTGCAGAGAATTCCAAATTTAACGTCGTCCTTTTCCACATAAACAGGGTGGTCAAGGTCGCCCCAAGTTATGCCTGCCGCATCAAGGGCATCGGCAGTATCGTTATATCCTTCTGTGCCGTAATCCATTGTGTGATTATTGGCAATGGAAACAATGTCAATACCGCCTGCTTTCAGGATATCAACTGTGCTTGTGGGAGACTTGAACCAGAAAGCCGTACCTGTTTTGGACGTTTTTGAAAGATTGCGGTCGGTAAGGACATATTCGTTGTTTGCAACAACAAAATCGCTGCTTTCATAATATGGAACAGCCTTTTCGAGAAAATATGAAGCGGGCTTTTCCTCTGCATATGCCTTGAAAGCGTCGGAACGTGTATCTCCTGCATTCGATGAGAGGAGACAGTCACCGAGAAATGTGAATGTTATGCTCTTACCTGATGTGAGAGAAAGCTCTTTGTCTGATGTCGGTTCTGTTATAACTTCGGTGACCGTTTCTTCGGGCGGTACGGTCTCGGCTGCAACCTCAGCGCCCGAAATGTCACCGTCGGCTTTGTACAGTCTGCGGCAGCCGTATATCATCACCGCAGAAACCGCTGCAAAGCACAATGCGGTCTTAACTATTTTCATTCTATGTAACATCTCCTGATGCGGACAAATGTCCATAACTTTTGTTCTGTGCCTTTTGGCATTCTTTTCTTTCTATATATACATTATAATACGCATTAAGATGAAAATCAAGTTAAAATTTGGTTACAATTGGGAAATAGCTTAAAAGAACGGTGCAAATTCCTTGACAAATCGGCTGATTGTGGTATAATAAACAAGTAATCCTGTTGCGGAGGGCTGTTTATGTCAAGTAACGTTACTTATAAATATATCAGGCAAAATCCTGATATTCACACATATATAAAGAATGCGGACGCTGCCGTTGCCGTTCAGGGCTATACGGAGCATTCCTTTACTCACGTTGAAAAGGTCGCTGAGACGGTAAAAATGATACTTGAAGGGCTGGGCTGTGACGAAAGAAAGGTCGAGCTTGGAATGATCGCCGCATATATGCACGATATCGGCAACGTCATTAACCGCATCGACCACGCTCAGAGCGGCGCAGTTATGGCTTTCAGACTCCTTGACAATCTGAATATGCCTGCCGAGGAGATATGCGACATAATCTCCGCTATCGGGAATCACGACGAGGGCACGGCACAGCCGCTGAACGCCATTACAGCAGCCCTTATCATTGCTGATAAGACTGATGTCCGCCGCAGCCGTGTGAGAAATATAAACGCACTTGCAAACGATATCCACGACAGGGTGAATTTTGCGGTGGAAAGATCCGAGCTTGCTTTTAATGAGGATAAGACAGAGCTTATCCTTGAACTCACTATTGATAACAGGATATCTTCGGTGATGGAATACTTCGAGATATTTATGAATCGTATGATACTGTGCAAAAAATCAGCGGAATTTCTCGGGGTAAGATTCAGGATCAGGGCAAACGGCTCAGATCTGGTATGATTTTGGAAGGACAGATGTTTTTATGCAGACAATACCATATGTTGGGTACAGCCTTTATCAGCTTTTTCTGATGTTCTGCTTCTGGAGCTTTATCGGCTGGTGTATCGAGGTCATTGATATGACTTATGAAACGGGGGAGTATCAGAACAGGGGCTTTCTGAATATGCCTATATGCCTCATTGAGGGACTGGGCGTTATAACTGTCTCTTATACACATCTCCGAGCCCACGAGACGCTACGCTATATCGTA
>CAMBJF010000089.1 GCA_945867875.1 uncultured Ruminococcus sp.
CACACTGCATATCGTCGGCAGCGTCAGATGTGTATAAGAGACAGGACCCTTTACGCCGATGCCTTTGACATATTCGGTGAGCTTGTCGATCTCTTTTCTTGTAAATGTGCCTGCGGCGTTCTTTGCGGTGATGCAGCGAACGGTGCCGCCGTTTTCAATTGCAGATGTGAACACGCCGAAGCCGCAGTTCTTGACGGTATCGGTAAGGTCGGTTATCTCCATTCCGAAACGTGTGTCAGGCTTGTCGGAGCCGTAGCGCTCCATAGCCTCGGTGTACTTCATTCTGGGCAGGGGAGTGGGGATATCCTTGCCAAGAACGTCCTTGAAAAGACGTCTTACAAAACCCTCAGCCATCTGCATGATATCCTCGGTATCAACGAAGGACATTTCAAGGTCTATCTGAGTAAATTCGGGCTGTCTGTCGGCTCTCAGGTCCTCGTCACGGAAGCAGCGGGCAAGCTGGATATAACGGTCATAGCCTGCGATCATAAGGAGCTGCTTGTATATCTGGGGGGACTGGGGGAGAGCATAGAAGCTGCCCGGGTGAACACGGGAGGGAACGAGATAGTCACGTGCGCCCTCAGGAGTTGACTTTATCATCATAGGAGTTTCGATCTCGATAAAGCCGTTCTCGTAGAAATAATCACGGGCGGTCTTGGCGATCTTGCTTCTCATAATGATGTTGCGCTGGAGAGGTCTTCTGCGGAGGTCAAGGTAACGGTATTTGAGACGAAGCTCCTCGTTTGTGTTGGAGTTGTCAACTATCTCGAAAGGAGGTGTCTGAGCCTTTGCGAGAATACGGAGGTCGGTAACGTAAATTTCGATGTTTCCTGTTTTGATGTCGGCGTTCTTGCTCTCTCTTTCACGGACAACGCCCTTTGCCATAAGGACGTATTCGGAGCGGCAGGAAGATGCCTTTTCAAAAACAGCTCTGTCGGTGCTGTCGTCAAATGCGAGCTGAACGATGCCTGTTCTGTCTCTCAGGTCGATGAAAACGAGATTTCCAAGGTCTCTTGCTTTCTGAACATAGCCGCCTACGGTCACTTCGCTGCCGATGCCCTCGACTTCGCCGCAGTAATGTGTGCGCTTAAGTCCTTTCATATTGTCTGCCATTTTTATAAACTTCCTTTCAAGTGTAGATCAAAATTCCGATGCCAGCATATCAGCTGTGTGGATATTAGCAAAATTGTCGATAAAGCTGCTGTCGAGGGCAATTACAGTTTCCTCGCCGCTCTTCATATTTTTGAGCTTCGCCTTGCCCTCTGCAAGCTCGTTGTCGCCAAGTATCATTGAGAATGCAGAGCCGATCTTGTTTGCATACTTCATCTGAGCCTTGACACCTCTGCCCATAACGTCCCATTCCGCACGGTAGCCCTCGTCACGGAGAGACTTCACGAGAGATGCAGCCTTTATGCCCGCAGCCTCGCCCATTGAGCCGATGTAAATGTCGCATTCACGGGGAGAGATGAACTCGCAGCCCTGCTTTTCCATTGTCATTATAAGGCGTTCGAGACCCATTGCAAAGCCCAGAGCAGGAGTGGGATTTCCGCCCATTTCCTCGATAAGTCCGTCATATCTTCCGCCGCCGCAGACAGTGCCCTGTGCGCCGATGGAGGTTGTGATGAACTCGAAAACGGTCTTGGTGTAGTAGTCGAGACCTCTAACTATCTTGGGGTCAACGGAATATTTTATGCCCATTTCGTCAAGATATTTTTTCAGTGTCTCGAAATGCTCCTTGCACTCGTCGCAGAGAAAATCCACCATAAGAGGAGCGTCCTTGCCGATCTCACGGCAAATCTCGCTCTTGCAGTCAAGTATTCTCATAGGATTTTTTTCAAGTCTTGACTGACAGGTTCCGCAGAACTTGTCCTTGTTGGGCTCGAAAAATTCTCTCAGCTTTTCGTAATATTTTGCACGGCAGTGAGGGCAGCCTATCGAGTTGATGTGCAGCTCAATGTCCTTGAGACCTATCTTCTCGATAACGCTGTTTGCCATTGATATCATCTCGGCGTCCGCAGCGGGAGATGCACTTCCCACCATTTCAGCACCGAACTGGTGAAATTCCCAGAGTCTGCCTGCCTGAGGCTTTTCGTGACGGAAGCAGGAGAGAATGTAGAAAACCTTCTGGGGAAGTGCTTCGTTCAGAAGTCCGTTCTGCAAAACGGCTCTGATAGTGCCTGCTGTGCCCTCGGGACGGAGGGTGAACTTGCTCTCTCTGCCCATAACAGTGAACATTTCCTTCTGGACTACGTCGGTGGTCTCGCCTACGGAGCGGACGAAAAGATCGGTGTTTTCAAATGTGGGGATACGGATCTCTCTGAATCCGTAATTTTCGGCAACATCTGCGGCTACGCTTTCGACAGTCTGCCATTTGTGAACATCAGCGGGAACAACGTCCTCCATTCCCTTGATCCTTGTGGTAATAAGTTCCATAATTCTGTCCTTTCATAATAATTTTTTACAAACAAAAAAGCCGTCGCCGAATGATAACATTCGGGACGACTGTGTATCGTGGTGCCACCCGTATTTGCACGGATAAACCGTGCCTTTTGACCTTTAACGCAGGAATACGTCGGAAATTGTTATCTCCCCGCAGCTCTTCGGTTGTCGTTCACGGCAGCTGTTCTGAGCGTTTTCAGCAAACACGCCCTCTCTGAGAGAACCTCTGCGGCTAATTTTCCGTGTCAAAGCCTTTGATAAATATTACGCATATTATTATACAGCATTTTCCGCTCTTTGTCAAGGGCGGAAAAGAAATTTCATCAGTCAACGGGGTTGAGAAGCTGTCTCCAGTCAAGGTCGCCTCTTTCAAGGGCGTGAATAAGAGCTTCGGCAGTGGCAATGTTTGTTGCGACGGGAATGTTATGAACATCGCAGAGTCTGAGAAGATTCATTTCGTTTGGCTCGTGGGGCTTGGGCGAGAGGGGGTCTCTGAAAAACAGAAGAAGGTCGATCTCGTTGCAGGAGATACGTGCACTTATCTGCTGATCGCCGCCCTGTGAACCGCTGAGATAACGCTGGATATTGAGTCCTGTCGCCTGAGCTACCATTTTTCCTGTGGTGCCTGTGGCGCAGAGATTGTGTCTTGATAAAATGCCGCAGTAGGCAATGCAGAACTGAACGAGCAGCTCTTTCTTTGAATCGTGTGCTATGAGTGCAATATTCATTTCAAATCATTCCTTTCCCTTTAAACTTCACTTATCTTACTGAAGAAGAACCTTGAAGCTGAGAGGAACGTCCTCACCCTTGATTCTCTTTGAAATTGCGTCGAATGCCTTGAATGCAAGCGATGTTGAAGGCAGGGGCTCGCCTCTTGATGTGGCGATGACAACTGCATCATCATCGGGGATAACGCCGATGAGCTGAACGCCTACGGTATCAATTATTTCGTCAAGGTCAACGATAAGGTCAGCCTTGAAGAGGTCGGGATTTACCTTGTTGATGATAAGACGCTGCTTCTTGTTTCCTCTCTTGTAGAACTCGTCGGACATTGTGCGTGCGTCTCTTACGCAGACAGGGTCGGGAGTTGTGTTGATGAGGATAAGGTCAGACTGTTCAACAACGTCAAATACACTTGCGTTGGTACCTGCGGAGGTATCAACGATTATGTATTCATAATACTTTCTCATTTCCTGGCAGATGTTCTTGATAGTCTCCGCATCGACCTTTGCAAAAGGATCCTCGGGAGCGCAGACAATGCTGAGGTTTGTGGCGATCTTTACCTGTGTGGTAGCTTTGTAGATATCGCATTCGCCCTTTAAAACGCTGCCTAGGTCGTATTTAATGTCATCTTTAACGCCAAGCATAATATCAAGGCATCTGAGACCGAAGTCAAGCTCTATAATAAGTGTTCTGTGACCCTGCTTTGCCAATGCAAAACCAAGCTCGGAGCAGATTGAGGATTTGCCGGTGCCGCCCTTACCGGAAGTTATTGCAATAATTTTAGACATAGAGGCTCCATTTCTCCGCAGTTGTGGAATAGACGGTTATGCACCTGCTGTCCTGTACTGCGGTTGGGACAGCACTGTTTTGCAAAAAAACAGCTTGTCTGCTTTATAGCAGACAATGAGCGCAGACCTATTACTATTATTGTACCATAAATTTGGGAAAAGTCAAAGGCTTTTTGCCCAATTTGCACAATTTCGTTATGTTGTTATTATTCAAAATATATTCTTTGTACAACTTGTACAAAATGCGTTGATCATCATTATTTACATCAATTTAACAAAATAAAAATAACTGTGAAATATGTCAAGAACGGTCAAAAATTATCTGTCATTTTTACATTGATATAAAGCGTCTGAGATCGGTGGGAGAAAATCTGAATTGTTCTTTTATTCCGTCTGCCTCAAGAATGAGATGCCCCTTCTGCCACTCCTTGAAATCAATATCCTCCGTGGATTCATTCTCATAATTCGGGTCGATGATTTGGCGGATAGTACAGATCCTGTGGGGCGGGGAAAGGGGATCGCCGAAATCGAGAATTGCCGTATCGTACGGTGCAGCCCAAAAACAGCCTCCCGCTGCCGCAAAATTATTTTCGGGGCAGTAATGAAAATCGGTCATTATGAAGGACTCGCCGGGGCAGGACAGTTCCTCCTTATTATCGGAATAACAGCCCTTAGGGACATAGTGAAGCTCTTTGCGGTCAGAGAGCCGCAGGACGGAATAGCCGTAAAGCTCTTCCTTATAAATGAGATACAGCCTGCCGTCGGAATGGGTGAAAATCTGCGTGAAGCTTGTAAAATCGTGGCTGTCGCAGAGCTGCCATTTATGAACCACACTTTTGTCGGGTGAAATAAGTGACTGCTCATATGCGGTAAGTCCCCTATGTTCCGAGCCGTTTTCGTATATGGAGTATTCGGTGCTTTCAAGGATAAAGCCTGCTTCGAGGGGCAGTCTTTCCGTTTCTCTTTTGTTTTGGGGCTGAAAGACTTTGCTTATATATTCCCGCCTTCGTTCCTGATATTTTTCGGTATGATAAATATTTTCAAAGCTTGTCATTGTCATCACATCCCGATGATATTATATCATATTGTACAAAAAAATGCAATTGTTATTCTGTGCTTTGTAAAATTATGCATATACTCTTGACAAATGAGGAGCAATGTGGTATAGTAATGTTAAAGCAAATTTTCTTATCTCAAGGAGGTACTTTAATTATGGAAAATGTTGAGATTTGCCACTGCATGGGCGTTACATATGCCGATATCGAGAACGCTCTTCACTCTGCCAAGGTTTTCAGCGATGTTGAAAGAGAGTTTGAAGAGGTTCAGAAGATCACTCACTGCTCCACCGGCTGCGGCGGCTGCCACGACAAGATCCTGGATACCATTTCCGAGATCATGAGCAAGTAATTATTCAAAAAGAAACGTCTCCGATGACAGGATATGTCAGCGGAGACGATTTTTTATGCTGTTATTTCAGCTCATTGATAACATCGGACATATCATAAAGTCCTGCGCTCTGCTTTGCAAGGAAAACAGCCGCATTTACCGCACCTACTGCAAATACTTCCTTTGAAGCCGCCGAGTGGGAAAGAGTGATGACCTCGTCTCTGCCTGCAAAGATGATATCGTGCTCACCCACAATTGTGCCGCCGCGGATAGAGTGCATACCTATCTCGTACTTCTCACGCTTCATTCTGTGAGCGTGGCGGTCATATTCAAAGTGGTATTTGTCATCAAGAACGCTGTTTATAGCGTTGCCAAGCATTATTGCGGTTCCGCTGGGAGCGTCTATCTTCTGATTGTGATGCTTTTCCACTATCTCAATGTCAAACTGTCCGCCGAGGAGCTTTGCGGCTGTTTTCGCAAGGCTTGCAAGGAGATTTATGCCGAGGGACATATTGAATGAGAAGAAAATGGGCACCTGCTCCGCCGCTGACTTTATCTTTGCGATCTGCTCATCGGAGAAGCCTGTGGTGGCGATAACTGCAGGTGTTCCTGTGGAAAGGCAGTATTCAAGGAGACCGTCAAGGGCGGAGGGGTGGGAGAAATCTATTATCACGTCGGGCTTTTCGGGGAGGTCGGCAGGCTTTGCCACAATGGGGAATTTGCCGTTGTCGGCGGTGTTTAGGTCGATGCCGCTGATAACTGTGCAGTCATCACGCTCTTCAATGATAGAGGTGATAACGTGGCCCATTTTGCCGTTTGCACCTGTTATGGTGACTTTTATCATATTTAACATTCCTTTCGCAGAAATTGTGAGAGTTTACAAAACGGGCGGCATAGCTGTATGAACCACGCCGCCCTCATTAAAATTACTTGATAAGACCTGCTTCTCTGAGAGCTGCCGCAAGAACTTCCTTCTTAGCGTCCTCCATCTCATAGAGGGGAAGACGGCAGGGACCTGCGTCAATTTCCATCATATTGAGGGCAGCCTTTACGGGAATGGGGTTAACGTCAATGAAGAGGGCATTTGCAAGGTGAAGTGACTTTGCTGCGAGCTTTGCAGCCTCTGCGCAGTTGTTGTCGAGGCAGAGCTGTGCAATTTCGTGGGTGAGCTTGGGGGCAACGTTTGAAAGAACGGAGATAACGCCCTTTCCGCCGAGAGCCATAATAGGCACTATCTGATCATCATTGCCGCTGTAAACGTCAAGCTTGTCGCCACACTCGGCAATGAGCTTTGCGATAGCGGAGATGTTGCCGCTGGCTTCCTTTGCAGCCACGATGTTCTTGTGCTCAGCAAGAGCCTTGTAGGTATCGAGGGAAATGTTCACGCCTGTTCTGGAGGGAACATTGTAGAGGATAATGGGGATATTTACAGCGTCTGCGATAGCTGTGTAGTGAGCCACAAGTCCTCTCTGGGAGGTCTTGTTGTAGTAAGGGGTAACAACGAGAAGTCCGTCTGCACCCATTGCCTCGGCGTCCTTGGAAAGCTCGATGGCATAAGCGGTATCGTTGCTTCCTGTGCCTGCGATAACGGGTATTCTCTTGTTTACCTTTTCGATTGTGTAGCGAATACACTCTCTGTGCTCGTCATCGGTGAGGGTGGAGCTTTCGCCTGTGGTTCCGCAGATGATTATTGCGTCTGTGCCGCCTGCGATCTGCATTTCGATAAGCTCGCCGAGAGCGGCATAATTAACAGTGCCGTCATCGTTCATAGGAGTGATGATAGCAACGCCTGCACCTGTAAAAATGGTGTTCTTCATAATATCAATCCTTTCGTAGGTCGAGTGTGTATGTGAGCCATTCGGGGTCGGCAGAGCCGCCTATGCTGTGATAGAATTTCTGTGCGGGAGTGTTCCAGCTAAGGCACTTCCATTCTATTTTTATGCATTCAAGCTCTTTTGCGGTGCTTATTATCTCATCAAAAAGCTTCCTGCCGAGACCATTGCCTCTGAATTTTTCTTCAACATAGATATCCTCGATATAGAGGACACGCTTTCCCGAAAATGTGGCAAGTCTGTAAATGCTGTAAACCGCCATACCTACGGCTTTTCCGTCTGCTTCGGCAATGATTCCGAGGAGACCGCTCGGTTCTTTCATCATTGCGGCGACGTTTTCGGGTGTGGCTGTGCATTTATCCGACATTTTTTCGTATTCCGCCAGCCCGTGAATGAGCCTTGAAATCTCGGGGGCATCGGCGATATCTGCACGTCTTACGGTGATATCCGAGCCGTTCATCAGTCAAAATAGCCCTTTGCTGCGAGGAGCTCAGCCATAAGAACTGCGCCGCCTGCCGCACCTCTGAGGGTGTTGTGGGAGAGGCATACGAACTTGTAGTCCCAGATGATATCATCTCTCAGACGGCCGATGGAGATAGCCATACCGTTTTCAAGGTTTCTGTCAAGCTTAGCCTGGGGACGGTTATCCTCCTCAAAGTAGTGGAGGAACTGCTTAGGTGCTGAGGGGAGCTCCAGCTCCTGAGGAACGCCGCTGTAATTTCTCCAAGCACTGATGACCTCTTCCTTTGTGGGCTTCTTGTCGAACTGAACGAAAATTGCTGCTGTATGACCGTCGGAAACGGGAACTCTCAGGCACTGTGAGGAGATCTTGGGACCGTCTGCGTTGACGATCTTGTTGCCCTCGATGTGACCCCAGATCTTGAGGGGCTCCTGCTCGGACTTTTCTTCCTCGCCGCCGATGTAGGGGATAACGTTGTCGATTATCTCAGGCATTGTCTCGAAGGTCTTGCCTGCGCCTGAGATAGCCTGATATGTGCATACCATTGCCTGCTTGATGCCGTATGTATCCTTAAGAGCGTTGAGAGCGGGAACGTAGCTCTGGAGTGAGCAGTTGGACTTAACTGCGATAAATCCACGCTTTGTGCCAAGTCTTTCTCTCTGAGCCTTGATTATTTCGATGTGCTCGGGGTTTATCTCGGGCACTACCATGGGAACGTCGGGAGTAGCTCTGTGAGCGGAGTTGTTGGAAACAACGGGGCATTCAGCCTTTGCATAGCGCTCTTCAAGTGCCTTTATCTCGTCCTTCTTCATATCCACTGCGCAGAAAACGAAGTCTACCTGAGAGGCTATTTTTTCGATATCGGCAGTTGCGTCCATAACTATCATATCTCTGAACTTTTCGGGGATAGGCTGCTTCATTGCCCACTTTGCGCCTACTGCGTCCTCATAGCGCTTGCCTGCGCTTCTGGGAGACGCTGCCAGCACCTTTACATTGAACCAAGGGTGTTCGGCAAGGAGGAGGGAAAAACGCTGTCCCACCATACCTGTTGCTCCGATAATACCAACATTATACTGCTTCATCTGAAATACTCCTTTATTATTTAATAAAATTTTACAGAGAAATAAAAAAAATCGGTTGAAAACCGATCCATCATAGTGTATAATATAATGTAAAAGTGCCTGCACAAACAGTGTAGCCTGTTATTGCCCCGTATTTACGGCACGATAGCTGTCTCTTATACACATCTCCGAGCCCACGAGACGCTAAGCTATATCGTATGCC
>CAMBJF010000090.1 GCA_945867875.1 uncultured Ruminococcus sp.
GCTTATTCATTTTATAATTCTTTCCTTTCATAATACGCTTATTGCCATTCTCGTTTATGTCAATACAGAGAAAAGCATTACATAATTTATTTTATAACATTTTTCATAAAATGTCAATTGCTTTTTTGATGAAATTATAATACCGATGTGACAAAAAATTACTCTCCTATGCATAATTTACGGGAATTTTCAGGTTATATGTCTTTTTTTCACCCTGTTAGTATAAAATTAATAAATGAATTGAAATTTACTATTGATTTTTCTTCCCAGTATGTTATAATTAATATAGGTATCGGAGTGTACAATTTCACACTTCAATAAAGCGTCGGAAAGGAGAATTTTGATGAAAACTATACTTGTAACCGGCGCCGCAGGTATGATCGGCAAGGCAGTTGTAGAGATGCTTCTCTCAAAGGGTTATAACGTTATAGCTACGGATAAAGCTCCCGATCCTTTCGGCGGAACCGACAATCTCAGCTATATCCAGTGCCCCATTACCGACAAGGAAAAGATCACGGGCATCTTAAACGGCAGCAAGGTGGATATCCTTCTTCATCTCGCCTGCACCGTTGACAACGATTATCCCGCTGTTCTCTCTTCCGAGGAGGAAAAGGAAAGCGCAGCAGTTGACAAGTACCTCTACAAGGCGGCTGTCAGCGCAAATCTGTCGGACATTATGATGATAAGCACCCACCTTATTTACGCTCCTCAGAAAACGAGAGAGCCCATCAGAGAGACTATGCCTGAAAAGCCCTCGTCAATATATGCAAAGCTCAAGTCCGACTCGGAAAAGGCTCTTGCAAACGCTCTGAAAAAGGCTGAGACAAAGGGCGTTATAATGCGTGTGTGCCCCATATATACCAAGGACTTCACCGATAACCTCAAGGCTAAGATATACGACCCCAAGGACGGCTGTGCATTCGTTTACGGCTACGGAGACTATGGATACACTTTCACCTGTCTTTACAACATCGTGGATTTCATCTACGGCATTCTCATCTGCCCCTCGGGAATTACATATCAGGGAATCTATAACGTCTGCGACTCCAAGCCCATTCAGGCTAAGGACATCGTTGAAACGCTCAGAAACGACCACAAGATCGGTGCTGTTATGTCGAGAAATTACGGCTCTGATGCTGTCAAGGGCGTTGCCGCAATATTCGGCTCAAAGGAATCCAAGACCGATTACAGATATAATGATCTGAGTATAGCGTGCAGCAATATTTCCTATGATAACACAAAGGCGCAGCGTATTTCCACGTTCCGATGGAAATTTACCAATACCAAGTAATATCAAAGGCGGGCAGTGTTCAGACTGTCCGCCATTTTTTAGAGGTGTTTCATATTGAAAAAAATGAGCGCAAAAGAGCTTGCAAAGCGCTATGGGCTGTTTATCGTCAGTCTGTTCATCTCGGCACTGGGCGTGGCGGTCACAAAGCGTGGAGAGCTTGGCGTATCACCCATATCCTCCACGGCAAACGTTTTGAGTATGAAATTCGATTCGCTGTCACTGGGCAGCTGGCTCATAATCTGGAACTGCGTGCTCATTGCGGGGCAGATAATACTGCTTAGGAAAAATTTTCAGCCGATACAGCTTTTGCAGGTGCCCCTATCATTCCTTTTCGGCATTTTCACCGACATCGGTATGAAGATTGCCGCACTTATCCCTGTTTCAGGCTACATATCACGGCTCACCTCGGTGATCGGCGGCACTGTCATTCTTGGCTTCGGAATATTTCTCTCCGTTGCGGCAAATGTTATAATGAACTCGGGAGAGGCGTTTGTGAAGGCGATTTCCGATGTTTCGGGAAAGAAATTCGGCGATGTCAAAATAATGTTTGACGTGTCCTGCGTGGTCATTGCGGCGGT
The DNA here is from genome assembly GCA_945867875.1 of uncultured Ruminococcus sp. Taxonomy (GTDB): domain Bacteria; phylum Bacillota; class Clostridia; order Oscillospirales; family Ruminococcaceae; genus Huintestinicola. The sequence goes on from CAMBJF010000090.1 coordinate 1,870, forward strand.
GCTCTCCCTGTTCCTGTTCGATATGAAGATAGTGGGCACACGTGAGGGAACGGTCATAGCCGCTCTGTTCTCAGGAGTGTGCGTAAAGATATTCACAAGGCTTTTCAAAGATAAGACCGACGCACTGCTTACAGGCAGCGCAGTAAATTAAAGGACTGAGAAATATGCCGAAAAATCACAGCAAAATAATCCTTGACCTGGAGTTCAACCCCGTCAGAGTCCCCGAAATTCGAGAAAAAATGCGCAGCGAGATAATCGAGATAGGTGCGGTGAAGCTTGACGACAGCTTAAAGGAGATATCCTCCTTTGACGAGTACATCAAGCCTGCCTACAACACCGTTGAGGACAAAATATCCCACCTTACGGGCATAACCAACGAGCAGCTTGAGCCCTGCGGCGATTTTGACGCCGTTATGCACAGGTTTATGGACTGGATAGGCGGCGAGCCATATTCTCTTTATTCCTGGAGCCTTACGGATATGAACGTTATGCTTGATGAGATAGACTACAAGTTTCCCGAGGACGAATGCTACGATATGTTTTTTGTTCACTGGACAGACCTGCAAAAAATTTATCAGCGGCAGATGGGCTTTTACAAGTCTATGGGGCTTACGAACGCTCTGGGAAGCCTGAACATTTATTTTGACGGCACGGAACACGGTGCTCTTGCCGATGCACGGAACACCGCCGAAATTATGCGGTATCTGAGTGACAGTGAAAAAATGGACAAATTCCGCAACCGCACCCACGTGACCTATAACACCTCTTCCGATTCGTCCGGATTTTCTCTTGGCAATATCACCATAAAAAGAAAGTAATATTATCAGCATTTTGCTAAAATATGTCTCCCACTATTGTTTTTTTTAGTGCAATGTGATATAATGATTACATCAAAACCCGTTATACATTCGGGAGGAGGCAATGGTTTGAAAATCACAGATTTTCAAACCCCGAGTTTTGTTTCTTCGGCTGTTGCCTCGATTTGCTTCGCAAAACACAAAACTCTAAAAAGGAGTGATCCTATATGGAAAAAACACAGATAATCACTATCGGTCGCCGCTGCGGAAGCGGAGGAAGAATAATCGGCAAGACCTTGGCTGAAAAGCTCGGTCTCCCCTTTTACGATAAAGAGCTTATCACAGAAGCCGCAAAGCAGAGCGGTCTGTGCGATAAATTTATGGAAAATTTCGAGGAAACTCCCACAGCCAGCCTGCTTTATTCGCTTGTTATGAACGCACAGCAGGGCGGTTTCTATATGGGCAAGCCGATCGAGCTTGTGGCGTATGAGGCTCAGATAAACGCCGTTAAGGCTGCTGCCGCAAAGGGTCCCTGCGTTATCGTAGGACGCTGTGCGGATTATATCCTCAAAGATGATTACGATGTTGTAAGCGTGTTCGTCAATGCTTCCAAGGAGTTCAGAGCTGCCCGTGTTATGGAAATGGATAAGATATCCGAAAAGGACGCTCTGGCAAAGCTTGCAAGAGTTGACAAGGCAAGAGCATCTTATCACAATTACCACGCTGACACAAAGTGGGGCTCATCCGATAGCTACGAGCTTTGCATCAGAAGCGACAATATCTCCTTTGAGGCTGCCGCTGACCTTATTGATTTTTATATTAAGTCACGTAAAAAGTAAGCATTATAACGAATGCCCGTCACCTTTTCAGGCGGCGGGCATTTTTATATATCTGCACAAAAAAGGACGGCTCATACGAACCGTCCTTTGAGATATCCTGTATATTAATTATACACCGTACTTGGAAGTGGAAACGGGGATACCAACGCCCATTGTGGAAGCAACTGTGCAGGACTTGATGTAAGTACCCTTAGCTGCTGCGGGCTTAGCCTTAACGATAGCTTCGAGAAGAGTCTCAAAGTTCTCGGAAAGCTTTTCTGCACCGAAGGAGATCTTTCCGATGGGGCAGTGAATGATGTTTGTCTTGTCGAGACGGTACTCGATCTTACCTGCCTTAGCCTCTGTTACAGCCTTGGCAACGTCAGGAGCAACTGTTCCTGCCTTGGGGTTAGGCATAAGTCCACGGGGACCGAGAACCTTACCGAGACGGCCTACGAGACCCATCATATCGGGGGACGCAATTACTACGTCGAAATCCATCCAGTTTTCCTTGAGGATCTTGTCAACGAGATCCTGAGCGCCTACGAACTCAGCGCCTGCTGCCTTAGCAGCCTCCATCTTATCTTCCTTGCAGAATACGCAAACTCTTACGTTCTTACCTGTACCGTTGGGAAGAACAACTGCGCCTCTAACCTGCTGGTCAGCGTGACGGGAGTCAACGCCGAGACGAACGTGAACTTCAACGGTCTCGTCAAACTTAGCCTTTGCAGTCTTGCAGGCAAGGTCGAGAGCCTCGGTTGTGTCATAAAGCTTATTGCTGTCAACAAGCTTTGCGCTTTCGATATATTTCTTACCGTGTTTCATTATTATTTTCCTCCTAATAGTGGTAATTACTCCCTGCATAATTCATATGGGGAGCTGCGGAAGCTTTAGATCCTCCCACTTATGCGTAATTCGATCAATCAACGACCTCTACGCCCATAGAACGAGCTGTACCTGCGATCATGCTCATAGCAGACTCAACGCTGGAAGCGTTAAGATCGGGCATCTTAGTCTCGGCGATCTTTCTGATCTGATCCTTGGTGATCTTGCCGACCTTGGTCTTGTTGGGAACGCCGGAACCGCTCTGAAGGTTGATAGCCTTCTTGATAAGAACGGCTGCAGGGGGTGTCTTTGTGATGAATGTGAAGGAACGGTCTGCATATACTGTAATAACTACAGGAATGATAAGACCGATATCGTTCTTAGTTCTCTCGTTGAACTCCTTGGTGAATGCCATAATATTTACACCGTGCTGACCGAGTGCAGGGCCAACAGGGGGAGCAGGTGTAGCCTTACCTGCTGCGATCTGAAGCTTAATTAAGCCAACAACTTTCTGTGCCATAACGCACACCTCCATAAATCGTGTTACTGCATATCACAATGCAGAGATAGTTAGAAATTCGGAATCAAAATTCGTCCGCTGCCTTGACCTGGCTTATTTCCAGTGTAGCAAGGGTCTCACGTCCGAACATAGATACGGAAACATCTGCAGTGCCGTCCTCGGTGTTTATGCCCTTCACCTCGCCGGTGAAGCCTTCCATAGGACCTGCTGTGATCTGAACTCTGTCTCCGACCTTGAAATCAGCTTCGGCTGCCTTAACGCCTCTGTCAACACCGAGAGCTGCGACTTCCTTTTCCGAAAGGGGAACAGGCTCGCTTCCGGGACCTACAAAGCCCGTAACGCCTCTTGTATTGCGGACAACGTACCAGCTGTCGTCGGTTAAGATCATTTTCACCAGCACATAACCGGGGAAAACCTTGCGCTCAACTTCACGGAGCACATCTTTGTCATTCTTTTCCATAGCCTTTTCGGTAGGTACTTTGACTTCCTGAATGAGATCGTGAAGCTTGCGGTTTTCAACAACCTTGAGGATCGTCTGAGCAACCTTGTTTTCATATCCGGAATAGGTGTGAATAACGTACCATCTTGCTGCTTCTGACATATGCTCTTGCCTCCGTTTATATTTTTGGTGAAAACCTTAATTTCTGACGGGGGAATATCCCTCTGTCTCAGCCTGCCATTGAAAGAAGTCCTTTCAGAAGATATGCAAAAGCTGTATCCAGTCCCCAGATAGCAACGCCGCTTACGATCATTGCTGCAAGAACTGCGCCCGTATTGTTGATAACGGTCTTTTTAGAAGGCCAGACGACCTTTTTGAACTCGCTCTTGAGATCCTTGAAGTACTTCGCAACCCTATTGGGCTTTTTTGCCTGAGCTTTTTTGGCAGTCTTGTTTTCTGCGTTAGATGCGGATTTTTTATCTGCCATAGCTGTTCCTCCGCCTTACTTGGTCTCTCTGTGGAGAGTGTGCTTCCTGCAGAACTTGCAGTATTTGTTCATTTCAAGTCTGTCGGGATCGTTCTTCTTGTTCTTCTTAGTGTTGTAGTTGCGCTGTTTGCACTCTGTGCAAGCCAATGTTACCTTTACTCTCATATCGGCACCTCCTGTTAATGCTGCTTTGCAGCGTTCGTTGTTTAGGCAACTGCGTTCAGCTGTTGCCATTGCCTCCCTCTCCGACAGCTGACTGCTAAAAAAGCCTGTCCTGCCGCACGGGGCATTACTTTTCTCATTGCACCGATTTTTGCAAAAAGGCGCAAAAAAATAAACCCCAATCAAGAGGTATTTTTATAATAACATATCCCCCGCCTTTTGTCAAGCCCTTTTTTCACATTTTTCACATCAAAAACATCTCCGCAAAATACATATATATTGTATAATGCGCCATAACAGACGAAATATGAAAATATAAGCACGGTATTATAGCAGATGAATTTCGGTTTGTCATCACCTTTTTGGGTGAAACGTCAGATTTATGAAAAATTTCTGTAAATCAATATAAAAGTCATTGTAAACCGTTTCAAATATTTATTTAAAAAGCGAATTGATAAAATATCCATAATATGGTAAGATAACATCAATGCAAACGAAAAGAATGCATAATTATTTTTAGGAGAGAGATTTTTTATGAGAAAGAATATTACTATGATCCTCGCAATGTGCCTTATGGCAGCTGCTATGACTGCCTGCGGCGGAAATTCCGATACTGCTGAGACCACAGCCGCTCCCGCAGCCGATACAACTGCTGCTGCTGAGACCGAGGCTAAGACCGAGGCTAAGACCGAGGCTAAGACTGAGGCTGAGACTGAGGCTGAGACTGAGGCTGCTGCTGAAGATGCTGAGGCTGCTGCCGAGGACGCAGAAGCTGAGGACGAGTCCGCTGATGAAGAGAGCGGCGACTTCACACTTCTCGACGTAACTGCTGATATGATCGATGTAGGCGTTTATGCTGTTGACGAGAACCAGAACGAGCTCGTTTTCACAATGTTCACTGAGCCTTCCGGCACTCCTATGGCTTCCCTGTTCATATATGCTCCCGACGGAACAGGCGACGTTATCTGCGGCGAGTACACTGCTGAGGTTGAGACCGATGAGGACAACATCACCTGGACATCTCTTGATCTCACCGATGTTTACACAGGCAATGAGTTCACCATCGGCTTCGCTGAGTCCGAGGACGATCAGGTCTACATCATTGACACAACAGGAACTGTTTACGAGGGTCAGTACCTTTCCGCAGACGACACTGTTGTTTATATGGGCACAGCTGTTGCTCTTCTCAGCTGATAATATTTTTATTTCTAACCTCCTTAGAAACCGCAAAGCCGACTGCTGCAATAGTCGGCTTTGTTCGTATATCCGCCCGAATACCGAAAGGATAGATAAATGAAAAAGAAAAAAGCCCTTGCAGCCCTCACCGCCGCAGTTCTCATTGCATTTGGCGGCTGCCTTGATGAAGATGACACAGATCACACACAGCCCGAGCCTGACGCCGAAACAACTTTCAACAGCGATGTCCAAAAATCTGAGGATAACAGCACAGTTTCTTCCGATGCACAGCCCGCCGCAAAGGCAGGTTCATTTATGAGCCTTGACGACAGCGGCAAACTGAACATCACAAGAAGCTCCGTGGGTTCTGTGCCTATGGGCGAGGACGGCACATGGACCGTATTTGTCTACATCTGCGGATCCGACCTTGAAAGTGAATATGGCTGTGCCACAAGCGATATTTCCGAAATGCTTGACGCATCAACAGGCAGCAATGTGAGATTTGTTATCCAGACAGGCGGCGCCAATGAGTGGCAGAATGAGGTCGTTCCCGCATCGGGCATATGCAGATATGAAATTTCCGACGGCGAGATGTACACCCTTGACGAGCAGCCCGACGCTTCAATGGCTGATGCCGGCACCCTTGCGGATTTCATTTCCTGGGGTGTGGAAAACTACCCTGCGGCAAAAATGGGCCTTGTGCTCTGGAATCACGGCGGCGGAAGCATTTCGGGCGTATGCTTTGACGAGGCAAACGATTATGACAGCCTCACTCTCTCCGAGCTTGGAAGTGCTCTTTCCGAGGCATCTGCATCGATGACGGACAAATTCGAGTTTATCGGCTTTGACGCCTGCCTTATGGCTACAGTTGAGACTGCAAACACCCTTGCGCCCTATGCAAGATATATGTACGCTTCCGAGGAGACCGAGCCCGGCAGCGGTTGGGATTACACCTCTATCGGAAATCATCTCGGTGAGAACCCATATGCTGACGGAGCGGAGCTGGGACAGACCGTATGCGACAGCTTCTATGATGCCTGCGTTGCAATCGACGATGCATCGGGTGCCACACTTTCCGTCACCGACCTTTCCAAGATAGATGACGTGATAATGAGCTTCAACGATTACGCAAAGGAGCTTTATGACACTTCCCAGTCGGGGGCAGTTCCCTCCGATGTGATAAGAAACATTAAAAATGCGGACAATTACGGCGGAAACACCAAGACCGAGGGATATACCAATATGGTAGACCTTGCGGGAGTAATAAGCTCGGGGGCAGGCTATTCCGCAAACAGTGCAAATGCCCTTGCCGCAATTGACGAGGCGGTAATTTACAAGAGAAACGGCTCAGATCATTCCGATGCCTGCGGACTTTCGGTGTTCTATCCTCTGAGCATCGAGCAGGGCAGTGCCGAGTTCAAGGTATTTGGCGACGTCGCAGTAAGCCCCTATTATCTTTCATTCGTTGACAGGCTTGTTTATTCGGGCAATAACGGCGGCAGCGATGCGGGCTATGACAACTCAGCAATTCTTGACGGCTGGGACGGAAGCGGTTCATCATCGGGGCTTGAAGAATATTTTGATGAGCAGGATTATACATCTGCGGACGGCGAAAGCCAGTTCATTGTATTTTATGATGAGCCCCAGCTCCTTGATGACGGCACATACGGCTTCTCGCTTACAGACGAATCTCTCGAATATGCCGCAGGAGTTCAGGCGCTGTCTCTTATACACATCTGACGCTGCCGACGATATGCAGTGTGT
>CAMBJF010000091.1 GCA_945867875.1 uncultured Ruminococcus sp.
GATAGCGTAGCGTCTCGTGGGCTCGGAGATGTGTATAAGAGACAGCTCCTGAAGCTGCTGCTTTCAGAGGATAATTTTTTGGAGAAAGATTAAGGAAATAGAAGAATGAAGAAGATAAAAAAACAATTAGGAATAACCTATGTTCTTATTTTATTATATTAGTGATTTAAAATCTATCCAGATATTGCGAATAACATACTATTTATTGCGCTGTTTATGCGAGTTGGAAGAAATAAAATAATCAATTATTGTTCGAATACGCTAATAATAATCAATTTTTGCTCTTTTTTCCATTTGGTATTTACAAACGGAAAATTCGATGATATAATTTGTTTATAAAGCAACAGCAAAAATTGACTAAGATTATCGAAACGCAAACCAATTTAATTAATGGAGGTTGGAATAATGAAAAAAATCAAGTCAATTGCAGCATTATCACTTGCTGTCCTCATGATGGCAGGAATGGCAGGCTGCGGAAACACTGCGGGCGGAAACAAGGGTGCTGATGCTCCTGCTGCAAGCGGAGATGCAGGAACAACTGCTGCAGGCGGAGATGCAGGAACAGAAGCTTCCTCCGGAGAAATCAAGGAGTTTACAGCTTTCTTCTCCGTTCCCGGAAATGAGATCAATTCTGACAACAGGATCCAGCAGGTAATTGCCGAAAAGATCGGCGCAAAGTGCAAGGAAACATGGCTCACAGGTCAGACTGCCGAGGAAGCTATCGGCGTTATGATCGCAGGCGGCGAATACACCGACTTTATCGTAGGCTCCAGCGGAAGCACCACTCTTATTGATGCAGGTGCACTTATCCCTATCGACCAGTATTGGGACAACTATCCTAATGTAAAGAATTTCTACTCCGATGCTGAATGGAATCAGATTAGAAATGAAGACGGTCACGTTTACATCATTCCTCAGTTCGGAAATGTTTATATGTATGACACAGGTACAATACATAACGATGAAGCATTCTGGATTCAGACAAGAGTTCTCAAGTGGGCAGGCTATCCCAAGATCGAAACACTTGATGAATATTTCGATGTTATCGAGAGATACCTTGAGGCTAACCCCACAATGGAGGACGGCACTCCCAACATCGGCTATGAGATCCTCACAGATGACTGGAGATATTTCTGCCTTGAGAATGCTCCCTTCTTCCTTGACGGTTATCCCAACGACGGCTGCTGCATAGTTGACGAGACTACACATCAGGCTATCGACTACAACACCACTCCCACTGCAAAGAGATATTTCCAGAAGCTCAACGAGGAATATCAGAAGGGCATTATCGACCCCGAGACATTTACTCTTAACTATGACCAGTACATCGCTAAGCTTTCTTCCGGACGTGTATGTGGTATGGTTGACCAGCACTGGAATTTCCAGGACGCTGAGAACGCTATCAAGCAGCAGGGTCTTGATGACTGCACATATGTACCTCTTGGAATCGTAATTGACAAGGGTATCGAAGAGCGCTACCACAGCGAGGCTGCTCTTGACGCAACAGGCGGTATCGGTATCACAGTTAGCTGCGACGATATCGAAGGCGCGATGAAGTTCCTCGACGATCTTCTTTCTCCCGAGATCCTCAGACTCCGTAACTGGGGTCAGGAAGGCGTTGACTATTTCGTAGGCGATGACGGTCTCTTCTACAGAAACGAGGAACAGCGTAAGAATTCAGTAGATCAGGCTTACATCAACGCTAATATGTGCCCTTATTCCTACTTCCCCGGCTACATCGGCATGGATCACGACGGCATCAATGCTTACAACCCCAGCAACCAGCCCACAGAGTTCTATGAATCTCTTAGCGAGCCTGTAAAGGAATGCTTCAGCGCATACGGCGTTCAGACCTACACTCAGATGCTCAATCCTTCAAAGGAAAAGTCTCCCTGGTTCCCCATGTGGTCTTATTCCAACGCATTCACAACCGAAACTCCTTGGGGCCTTGCTAAGGTAAACATGGATGAGGTTAAGCACGAGTACCTTCCTAAGGTTGTTATTTCCGATGATTTCGAGTCTGCATGGAACGAATATCTTACTGTTTATAATGACAGATGCGATGTCGAGGCATATCTCAATGCTCTTACCGAAGAGGTTCAGAGAAGAATTGCCGTTGCAGAAGGCAACTGATTTTTTGAACATAATAAACAGTGCAGTATAAGTATGACGGAACCGTCTTATAACAGGCGGTTCCGTCAGCTTACAATAAGGAGTGAGCAAAATTCGCTATGGGAATGACTTTACAATCTGAAAAAAAGCAGGGTATAACCCTCAAGCAGCTAAAAAGTCAGAAGGTTCTGATCCTGCTATCAATCCCCTTTATAATTTATGTTATTATTTTCTGCTATGTGCCCCTTGGCGGCTGGCTTATGGCATTTCAGAATTATAAGCCGAAAAACGGTCTTCTTCATTCAGAGTTTGTGGGACTTGCAAAATTTGAGTTCCTTTTCTCAAACGATCAGTTTTTAAAGGTCATCAGAAACACTCTGGCAATGGGTGTGATAAACCTTGTGCTGGGTACGGTGACTGCAATACTTTTTGCCATACTTCTCAGCGAATTCCGTTTCAACAGGGGCAAAAAGCTTGTTCAGACAATTTCATATCTGCCACACTTTCTTTCATGGGTAATTGTTACAGGTATCGTTTTTGATGTTCTCTCCACCGAGAACGGTATCGTGAACGAGATACTTGTAAATCTTCATATCATTGACAAGCCCTTCAACTTCCTTGCAGACCCCAAATTGTTCTGGTGGATAGTTGGATTTGCGAATGTCTGGAAGGAAACAGGCTGGAACAGTATCATTTATCTTGCTGCCATTACTTCCATCAGTCCGGACCTTTACGAGGCGGCTTCCATTGACGGTGCGGGCAGACTTGCTAAGATATGGCACATCACTCTCCCCGGAATAAAGCCCACCTTCTTTATCCTGCTCATTATGAACATCGGTAATGTTCTTAATGCAGGCTTTGAGGTACAGTACCTGCTGGGCAACGGTCTTGTTCAGAGCGTTTCCCAGACCATTGATATCTACGTTCTCAAGTACGGTATCAGCCAGGCGGACTATTCCCTCGGTACGGCGGCAGGCATCTTCAAGAGCGTTGTCAGCCTTATCCTCATTGTGATAGCAAATCAGCTCGCTAAGAAAATGGGCGAGGAACACCTATTCTAAAGGAAGGAGGCAGACAAGCTATGACAAACAAATACAAGGTCCCACCGCAGATAGAGCATAATGTCAAATCTGCAAAGGACATCGGCAAGGGCAAAAACGCATTTCTCAGCCGAAGAACAACAGGCGATATTATTTTTGACACTGTTAACCTTATCATAATGATCCTTTTCACCATCACCATGCTGTACCCTCTTCTGAACACAGTTGCGGTGTCTTTCAATGACGGCACGGACGCTCTCAGAGGCGGTATTCACCTTTTCCCCAGAATGTTCACCTGGGATAACTACAAAGCGGTGCTGAGCAAAGAGCTTATGCCTACGGCAGCTAAGATATCCGTTCTCAGAACTGTTATCGGCACGGTAACATCTACCTTTGTTACGGCTCTTCTTGCTTATGTTCTCAGCCGAAAGAATTTCATTTTCAAGAAGCAGCTTTCCCTGATCTACGTTATCACCATGTATGTTTCCGGCGGTCTTATCCCTGTATTCTTAGTTTACAAGGCTCTGGGTCTTACTAACAGCTTTGCGGTATACATTCTCCCCGGAATGGTCAGCGCATTCAATATGCTGGTTATCCGTACATATATGAACGGTCTCCCCGAAAGCCTCAGTGAATCCGCCGAAATTGACGGTGCGGGTCATATGACCATTTTCATCAAGATCATTTTCCCTCTCTGTATGCCTGTTATCGCAACGGTGGCTCTCTTTACCGCTGTCGGACAGTGGAACTCATGGTTTGACGCTATGCTCTATAACCGTATGAGCGACAATCTCACCACTCTGCAATATGAGCTTATGAAGCTTCTCAGCGCTGTTACCACCTCGGGCAAGGGACAGACTGCTCAGACAATGGAACACGCCAGCGGTATGGTAACACCTACCTCTGTCCGTGCAGCTGCAACGGTCATAACATCTCTCCCCATAATATGTCTGTATCCTTTTCTGCAGAAGTATTTCGTGGCAGGACTTACTATTGGCGGTGTAAAGGAATAATATGAAAATAGGCTGTCTGTTAGGGTACTGCCGATAAGAAGAATTTATCGGTACCGAGCCGCAAGCTTTGTCTTTCTTACGAAATGGCAAAGACGTGGCTTCCCCTTGGACGGCCTTTTGCGTTTTTTCTATTGAAATTATTTCAATAGTATGCTATGATAATGTACAGATAGCAAAAATGCATCAAGCGGAGCGTGATACATATTATGATAAATAAAAGAAAAACAGTTGGAGTATTTCTGTGTGCGATAACAAGTGAACAGAAAAAGGAACTGTGCAGAAGCATATCCCGAGCAGCAAAGGATCTGGATTATAATGTGATCTTTTTCAGCTTTATCGGTACTATCGGTGCTGACTACCAGAATTATGCACAGAACGAACATAAAATGCTTGATATTATTCCTTTTGATGAGCTGGACGGTATTATTTTTGACAACAGCAACAGCTTCACCGATGATATCAAAAATAAGATCATGTCTCATATAAAAAAATGCAGATGCCCTGTTGTAACAATAGGTGAACCCTGCAATGATTATTACAGCGTGCATATCGACAACTCCGAGGGCATAAAAAATATGGTAAGGCATTTTGCAAAGCATCATGGCTTTAAGCATATTGGATTTATGTCAGGTATCCCGGGACACTGCGACGCTGTGGAAAGATATGCGGCTTTTCAGAGCGCAATGAGGGAATGCGGACTTCCCGAGGACGGCGTCGGTGTTTTTCACGGTGATTTCTGGTACAACAAATGCTACGAAGCAGCCGATTTTTTTCTTAATTGCTGCCCCCGTCCCCAGGCTATTGTCTGTGCAAATGATTATATGGCATACTCTCTCTGTGATGTGTTGATAGGTAAGGGAGTAAATGTCCCCGAGGATATATGCATTTCGGGCTTTGACGGTGTGTATGAAGCGAAAATGCATGTTCCCCCCATTACCTCCGCACAGGTGAATCTGAACACATTGTCACGCACAGCCTTTGAAATAATAGAAAATGTGAATAACGGCAGACCACAGGAAAAATGCGTTAATTTATACACGGACAGCTGCTTTACAGGCTCCTGCGGCTGTAATGTCAACTACTACAAAACTGAAGCGGACAAATCCCGTGAGATAAATTCACTTTTCCGGAAGAATACTTTTACACTTTATCATATTTATTCTGTTGAAGCGGCTATGCTTGAAATGAACCGTGTAACGAAAATTGAACAGATATCGGATATACTTTCACAATTCGGCGGCAATATCGGCGATTATGAAAAATTCTTTATGTTTACCTTTACTGACAGGAAGGGCAGAAGCTCCTTCGAGACCGAGATACGCTCACCCTCTGAGCAGGTGTATCCCGCAATATGGATAGACAGAAGCGGCAGCTCCCTTCGCCCCGAGAAATATTTCTCCACTAATACGCTTATCCCCGCAGATTCGGCGGAGTCTCCTTGCTGTTATTACATATCATATATCCATTTTGAAAATCACTGCTTCGGTTATTCTGCAATATCAATGAAAAATGACGAACCCTTCAGCGAGTTTTATAATATCTGGATAGCGAATATTGCTGTTGCCCTTGAAACTCTTCTTCACAAAAACAGTATCAGGGAGCTGGTGGAGGATCTGGAAATAGCAAGCACCCATGATAAGCTGACAGGTATGTATAACAGACGAGGCTTTGAAAAATGTATGAACAGAGCCTTTGATGAGAAAAAAGAAGAACAGCAGACCACTGTTGCAGCCATTGTTATTGATATGGACAGGCTTAAATCCATCAATGATGTTTACGGTCATACAGAGGGAGATTACGCAATAAATTCCCTTGCTCACATTATTTCCGCCTGCTGCACCGAAAATGAGATAGCAGGAAGAACGGGCGGCGATGAATTTTACGTTTTTGCTTTTGACTATTCGGAAGAAAAGGCAATGCACTATAAAAAGCGGTTCAACGCAGCTCTTGATGATTTTAACAAGACCGAAAACAAGCCCTATACCCTTAATGCCAGCATTGGTATATACATGGCTGATATCTCGCAGCACACCTTACCCGAGGATTTTTTAAAGCGTGCCGATGAAAAAATGTACGCCATGAAACGTGAACATAAGGTCAGAGAGCTGCAGACAAAAATCTGATGACAACAAGAACACCGCACATTTATGAAATGGGAGCATTTCATAAATGTGCGGTGTTTGTTATTGGTTATGTAAATCTTTTCGATGTCTGAGTGGTTCTGTAAAGCTTTTTGTATTCCGAGGGAGTGCAGCCGTTTATGCTTTTGAACACTCGGTTGAAGGTGGTGAGGCTTGCAAAGCCTACCTGCATTGCCACATCGGTTATGGAGCTGCCGCTTTCAAGGAGAAGAAGCTCGGCTGCCTTTATTCGGCGTCGGTTCAGGAAGTTGATAAAGGTCGTGTTGCTGTATTTTTTGAATATCCTTGAAAAATGATATGGGCTGTAGCCTGCGATATCGGCAAGCTTTTCAAGAGTAATATCGTTTGCATAATTCTGCTCAATATATTTGAGTATCAGATTGAATTTGTCCACATATTTTCCGCCGTCGTCGTATTTTATCTCGTTTAGCTGATACTCCTTTATCCTTGCAAGGAGAGTTACCAGCTTAATGTAGATATACACCTCGGTTATGTCGGTGTAATTTGAATACAGAACGTATATTTCCTCCAGGATATGATTCATGGATTTTAGAAATTCCTTGTCATAATCCGAATTTATGAGCACAGGCTCTGAAAGGACAGAATAAAGCTCGGACAGTGCGGGGTTTGCCGCAAAGGAATTGTTGTCGCACAGGAGGATAATCCTTCTGCCCGACTGTGCTTTCAGATTGTGAAGAGTCCCCCCGGGGATTATCAGGATATCCCTTTCGGAAAGCTTATAATCCTTGCCTGCGCATACAGCCTCAAAGCCGTTTGTGAGGGGCATGATTATTTCTATGGCGTTGTGCCAGTGGAGAGGATATTCCTCATCCTCATTATTGTCGTATAACAGAACGCTTCGGTTTGGAACATAATCGACTGTTTCGTAGTCGCCGTTAAGATGTACGATCATATAAGCCTTACCTTTCCTTTTTGTTGTAATTTTTCAAGCAAAAGCTTTGGAATAGCAGCATAAATTGATATCTCGTAATAATTTTTGGTATCATCGGCACAATTTTTGGAACGTTTATATTATATAATAACACGTCTTGTATAAAAAGGCAATACATTTGACCTGTTTTTTGTAAAGCCATACAAATCTCGCATAAAAAAATAGAACAATATGTGAAATCAAAAACGCAAAAAAAGATTGGTAAATCTCGTGAGATTGTTATATAATTTAGTCATTCAATACGACATACGGACAAAGGGCGAAAACGAACATATTCTGCCCACGTTCTGCCGACGTAAATGCAGCTTTTAAAGAAGGTTGGTCAATACTATGAGCGTAAGAGTTTCTAATAAGCAGTACAAGAATTTCGGAAACTGCGTATTTCTGGATAACGGTCTTATTTCTCTCGGTGTTACAGTGGATCTGGGCCCGAGGATAATATATTTCGCACGCAGGGGCAAGGAAAATGTCCTGTTTGAGGATGTTGAACGCCGCTTTACCGAGCCTGCAGGTGAATACGGCAGCTGGGTGGCTTACGGCGGTCACAGGATATGGATAGCTCCCGAGGTAAATCCTGAGACATATTATCCCGATAATGCCCCGGTGAGCTGCAGTATAGAGGGTAATAGGCTTATCCTGACTCCTCCCGCAACACCTTTCGGCAAGGAATTTACGGTCATTATTGAGATTGACGATACTGCTCCTGTGGTAAAGCTCACTCACAGGATAAAAAATGTTTCCGAGTCAGAGACAGAGTTTGCTCCCTGGTCGGTAACAAGTCTTTCCGACGGCGGAGTTTGCATGATACCCGTAAATACCGCCAAGAGAGGATATCTCCCCAACAGAGTTATCAGCCTGTGGGATTACTCGGATATCTGTGACAGCAGATTCAGAATGAGCAATTCCATGGTGCGCATAAGGCAGGATTCATTTATTCGCAAGGCGTTCAAGGCGGGCTTTAATCTCGAGGACGGCTTTGCGGTGTATGCGGTTAAGGAGCAGATCTTTGCGAAATGTATTTCCGAATACAAGGACGTCTGCTATCCCGATTTTTCCTGCAACTTTGAGGTCTACACCAACGATCTTTTCCTTGAATGTGAGTTTCTGGGCGAAAAGCGGAAATTTGCAACCGGCGAGGAAGCTGTGCTTTGTGAAAAGTGGTGTCTTCTTGACAACAGTAATAATGCTGAGCCGTCCGATATGATGGACAATATCGGAAATCGCATTAATGAACTTATAAATTAAAATCATCCTTGAAAGGAATCAGAGAAAATGAAAAAATATCTTGACAAATCTCTTTCTGCCCTTGAAAGAGCGAAAGCTCTGGTTGATGAAATGACCGTTGAGGAGCAGGCGGGTCAGCTTAGATACGATGCTCCTTCTGTCCCGAGACTGGGCATTCCTGCGTATAACTGGTGGAATGAGGGGCTCCACGGTCTTGCACGTTCGGGCGTTGCAACAATGTTCCCTCAGGCTA
>CAMBJF010000092.1 GCA_945867875.1 uncultured Ruminococcus sp.
GATAGCGTAGCGTCTCGTGGGCTCGGAGATGTGTATAAGAGACAGCATTTTGGTATTACAAAATGTATAATCAGGGTTTTCAACATAAAATTCCCCTCGGAAAACCCTCCGTTTAAGTTTTCAACGTTTTTTTCGGCGAAAGACTGTTATCTTTTCGGAAACTTTCAACGGTTTTAACGTCCCGCAATGTCTCAGAAAAGGTTTCAAACACATTCAAAAAAACGGTGCTTTCTTTCAACGTTCCTTTGTCGGACGGGAAAGCCTGTTCATAAAAGGCTTTGACAGGGTTTTCGGTAAATTCAACACTACTATTACTGTTACTATTTTGTAATTATTTGTTTTGTGTTGTTACTGTTTTGTAATCACCTGAGCTTTGAATGTAATTTTATTGTAATCAGAGGGTTACATTCTGAAATTTCCTCTGTTACTTTTTCAGATATGCAAAAATATGATCGTATGTACATAGAAAGGAAGAATAAAAATGAAGTTTATCTGCAAGCAGTCTGTTCTCAATGAGGCTGTTAATAATGTTTCGAGAGCTGTTCCCGTAAAATCTCCCGTTACCGCTCTTGAGGGAATAAAAATGTACCTTAACAAAAACGAGCTGGAGCTTACAGGCTATGACCTTGAACTTGGCATCAGAACAGTTATTGAGGTACAGTCTGAGGATCACGGCGAATTTACCGTAAATGCAAAGCTTTTCTCCGAGATTGTTAGAAAAATGCCCTCGGAAAATGTGGTGGTTGAGATCGACGAAAAGCTCAAAGCTACTATCAGGGGCGGCGACGCTGAGTATAATATCCTTGCCCTTTCCGCCGACGATTATCCCGCTATCCCCGATTATGACACCTCTGACTGCGTAAGCGTTTCTCAGGGACTGCTCAAAAATATGATAAGCCAGACAATTTTCGCTGTATCTGTTTCGGATAATAAGCCAATACTTACAGGTGAGCTTTTCGATATCGAGAACGGCATTTTCAATCTTGTTGCCATTGACGGTTTCAGACTTGCGGTAAGAACCGAAAAGCTGAACACCGAGGACAGATATCACTTTGTTGTTAAGTCAAAGGCACTTTCCGAGGTTTCAAAGCTTCTGAAAGATGATGACGAAAAGCCTGTGAATATGTACGTTTCAAGAAAGCATATAGCTTTCGGCATCAGCGGATATACCGTTATTTCAAGACTTTTGGAGGGAGAGTTCCACAACTACAAGGGCTCTATCCCCCAGAACCACAACACTGAAATTGTCCTTAACACCAAGGACCTTATCGCCAGCCTTGAACGCTGCTCGCTGCTTATCGTTGAGCAGACAAAGGCTCCCGTAAAGTGCTCATTCGGCGACGGTCAGGTAAAGATCAGCTGCTCCACATCTCTTGGAAAGCTCTCCGATGTTTTCAACATCGATATGAACGGAAACAAGGTCGAGATAGGCTTTAACTGCAAATATCTCCTCGATGCCCTTAAGGCTTCCGAGTCCGACAAGGTAAAGCTTCTCTTAAACGGCGGTCTTTCGCCCATGAAGATAGTTCCTGTGGACGGCGATGCATTTACATTCCTCGTTCTTCCCGTAAGACTTAAATCAGAATAATTTTCCCGAAAGGTCAGATGCATAATGGAAATTCAGACCGAACAGATAAAAATTACAACAGAATTTATCAAGCTCCAGCAGCTCCTTAAATTTTCGGGTGCTGCGGATATCGGCTCGGAGGCTAAGGATATGGTGGCTTCGGGCATCGTTAAGGTAAACGGAGAGGTATGCACTATGAGAGGCAAAAAGCTCCGTCCCGGCGATGTTGCTGAGGTATGCGCCGAGGATATCACATTGAGGCTCGAGGTAGTCTGATGATAATAACCCACGTTTGCGCCGACGGATATAAAAATCTGTCTGCTGCGGATATATATCCCCACGAGAAAATGAACATTCTCTGCGGCGACAATGCTCAGGGAAAGACCAATTTTATCGAGGCTTTGTGGCTTATGACGGGCTGCCGCTCGTTTCGTGGCACAAGAGACAGGGATTTTATCGGCTTTGACAAGGACAAGGCGCAGATATGCCTTGAATTCAAGGACTCTTTCAGAGACCAGAAAATTGAGTTCGAGGTAAAAAAAAGCTCGGTTAAGGAGAAAAATATCACCCTCAACGGCGTGAAAATTCCCCTTTTATCAAAGCTTTTCGGTAATCTTAAATGCGTGGTTTTCACTCCCGAGGACTTGGCACTTGCAAAAGGGTCTCCCGACAACCGACGGAGCTTTATCGATCTTTCCGCTTCGCAGCTAAAAAGATCATTCGTTTACGCTCTTAACAAGTATGACGGACTGCTGGGGCAGCGAAATGCCCTTATCAAGGAAATAGCTTACGGCAGGGCGGACAGGTCTATGCTCGATGTATGGGACGTTCAGCTTGCTAAAACAGGAGCTTATATATCCGTTATTCGTGATACTTATTGTAATAATTTAAATAGTTATACTGAAAGTTTATATAATAAAATTACAGATGGTAATGAAAACTTAAAATTATACTATCAGTCAACTATATACAAGCGTCTTGACGGCAGGACGGATCACGAGGGTGAGCTTTTTGAGATATATCTTGACAAGCTCAGAAACAATGCCGATGACGACATCAGGGCAGGATATACACTTTGCGGCATTCACCGTGATGATGTTTGTGCCCTGATAAACGGGCTTTCCGTAAGGGAATTCGGCTCTCAGGGTCAGCAGAGAAGCACCGCTCTTGCTATGAAGATAGCTCAGGCAAAGATAATCAAAGACCAGACTGGAGATGCTCCGGTTATGCTCCTTGACGATGTTCTGAGCGAGCTTGATTCGGGCAGGCAGAGGTTTATCCTTGAAAATATCGAGGGTATGCAGGTGTTTATCACCTGCTGCGACAGCAGGGCTGTTAAAGCGGCGGAGGGAAAGATTTTCACCGTGAGCAGGGGCAGTGTAACGGAAACAAAGGGGTGATAAGATGTACATTCATCTTGGCAGCGATACCGTTGTGAGAGACTCGGACATTATCGGGGTCTTTGACATTGAAAACACCTCGGTGAGCAGGGATTCAAGGGAATTTCTTGCGGCATCGGGCAAAAGAAAGTCTGCCGTAACCGTTTCCTATGAAATGCCGCGGTCATTTGTTGCGGCCACTGTTGAGGGGCGTGAAAGGGTATATATTTCTAACGTTTCCTCCTCAACCATAATCAAAAGATGCAGGTAATTTTGTATAAAATATAGTTACTATACTATTTGTAATAATTGCTGATAGAAAGGAAAGGTCATTTCTTATGTCTGACATTCAGAACAACACATCGGAACAGGCTTACGACGAAAGCCAGATACAGGTACTGGAGGGTCTTGACCCCGTCAGAAAGCGTCCCGGTATGTATATCGGCTCAACAGGCCCCAGAGGTCTTCATCACCTTGTTTACGAAATAGTCGATAATGCTATTGATGAAGCCCTTGCAGGCTACTGCACGGAAATAAACGTGAAGATACTTAAGGACAATGTTATCGAAGTAACCGATAACGGACGTGGTATCCCTGTTGGCATACACCCCAAGGAGGGAATATCTGCGGCTACCGTTGTATATACCATTCTCCACGCAGGCGGCAAGTTCGGCGGCGGCGGATATAAGGTGGCAGGCGGTCTCCACGGCGTTGGTGCGTCTGTTGTAAATGCTCTTTCCGAATGGCTGGAGCTTACTGTAAGGGACGGAAAGCATATTTATTTCCAGAGATTCCACAACGGCGGCCATTATGATGAAGAGCTGAAGGTAATCGGCGATACAACAGAAACGGGTACAAGCGTTAAGTTCAAGGCTGACCCCCTTATTTTCACCGAGACCACTGTTTATGATTACGAAATTCTCCTGAAAAGACTGAGAGAGCAGGCTTTCCTTAATGCAGGCGTAAGAATAGTTTTCGCAGATCTCCGTGATGATGACAACATTCAGTCCGAAGTGCTCCACTACGAGGGCGGTATCAGACAGTTCGTTGAGCATATCCACAAGGTAAAGGGTCTTGAACCCCTTTCCGACAAGGTCATCTATGTAAGCGGCTCAAAGGGCGATTCCACGGCAGAGGTGGCTCTCCAGTGGAACGAGTCATTCAACGAGGATATACGTTCATTTGCAAACAATATCCACACCGTTGACGGCGGTTCTCACGAAAACGGCTTCAAGAACGCTCTTACCAAGGTAATAAACGAATACGGAAAGAAATTCAATCTTATAAAGGAAAATGCCGACAAGCTTGTGGGCGACGATGTAAGAGAGGGTCTTACCGCCATTATTTCCGTAAAACTCACAAACTGCGAGTTTGAGGGTCAGACAAAGGGACGTCTCGGAAACCCCGAGGCAAGACCTCTTGTTGAGGACATCGTTTATGAAAAGCTGATGTGCTACCTTGAAGAAAATCCCGAGCAGGCAAGGGCTATTTTTGAAAAGGCTGTAAACGCTCAGAAGGCAAGAGAGGCTGCTAAAAAGGCAAGAGAGACCGCAAGAAGAAAGTCCGCTATGGACAGCGCATCTCTCCCCGGAAAGCTTTCCGACTGCTACGACAAGGACAACAAGCTCACAGAGCTTTACATCGTGGAGGGAGATTCTGCGGGCGGCTCTGCAAAGCAGGGCAGAAACGCAAGATATCAGGCTATACTTCCTCTTTGGGGAAAAATGCTGAATGTTGAAAAGGCACGTATCGACAAGGTTTACGGCAATGAAAAGCTTATGCCTGTTGTTGCGGCTCTCGGAACATCTATCGGCGAGGATTTCAACATCGAAAAGCTCCGCTACGGCAAAATTATCATTATGGCCGATGCCGATGTGGACGGTTCTCATATCAGAACACTGCTTCTCACATTCTTTTTCAGATATATGAGACCCCTTATCACAAACGGAAATATCTACATTGCCCAGCCTCCCCTTTTCAAGGTTGCAAAGAAAAAGGGCAAAAAGGAAATTGCAAAATATGCTTTCTCCGATGAGGAGAGAGATGAATACATCAGAGAGCTTTCCGCTGACGGTGACGGCAAGATGCTTGTTCAGCGATACAAAGGTCTTGGTGAGATGGACCCTGAACAGCTGTGGGAAACTACTATGAATCCCGAAACAAGAACAATGCTCAAAGTCGAGCTTGATGATGCCGCAAAGGCTGACGAGATATTCACTATCCTTATGGGCGACAAGGTTGACCCGAGACGTGAATTTATCGAGAAGAACGCCAAGTATGTTCAGAATCTGGATATCTGATTAAAAAGTAAAGGAATGATATTTGTTGTCGGTTTTGGACGATGATGTTTATTATGACGGAAGAGGCTCATTTGAAGAGCTTCTTGCAAAGGGACAGTACAAAAGCTCAAAGGAAGATATTCTGAAAGGGTTTAAGCTGTTTCAGAAAAAGTATGTTTACAAAACCGTTGCCATTGAGATGATAGTGGTATTGATAGGAATTTTCACTCAGGTCATAACCATTGCCAGCGCTCAGAAAGGCGATGATGTTTCGTTTTCATATATGGTCATTGTGATGTGCTTTGTGCTGGGAATATATTTCCTCATAAGACCCAAAAACACCCTCAGAAAGCTGAGCGACAGTCTGGGCGAGTTGGAGGGCACGGAGTATGATGCTGAAATCTATACGGATAAGATAAAAATATCTACAATATACGATCCGTATATTTCAGAAGAGGCTGAAAAACAGGCTGAGGAAGAGGAAAAAAATCCGGAAGAAATGGAATATGATCCCGAAAATGACCTTCCGCCCGCAACTATAATACATCTTGACAACAGCGCTGTTGAAATTATCGACAGCAAAGATCAATATGTTGTCTACATCAAAAAGGTAAATGTTTTTGTTATTCCCAAGGAGGCTTTCAAGCCTTATGAGAATATGGAGATAAAAAACAGGCTTTCAAATATTATGGGCGTAAGATATAAGGGATAACTTTTTTATTGCATATCCTTAAAAGGAGTTGTTGATTTTGTCAGATGAAGTATTCAGTTTGAATAATAACAGGTTTATCAGCAGAAATATAGAAAAGGAAATGAAGGAATCATTTCTTGCCTACTCGATGTCGGTCATAGTTTCCCGTGCTCTGCCTGATGTAAGGGACGGTCTCAAACCCGTTCACAGACGTATCCTTTACACGATGTACGAAAACGGTCTGACCCCCGACAAGGAGTACCGTAAGTGCGCCGATACTGTTGGTACGGTGCTGGGACGCTATCACCCCCACGGCGATGCTTCCGTTTATGACGCTATGGTAAGACTTGCCCAGGATTTCTCTATGAGATATCCTCTCGTTGACGGTCACGGAAACTTCGGTTCACTTGACGGCGACCCCCCTGCCGCTTACCGATACACCGAGGCAAGAATGGAGAAAATGACCCTTGAGATGCTGACAGACATCAACAAGGACACCATTGATTTTATGTCAAACTATGACGACAGACTGAAAGAGCCTGTTGTTCTCCCCTCCCGCTTCCCCAACCTCCTTGTGAACGGTTCTGTGGGTATTGCGGTAGGTATGGCTACAAATATCCCTCCCCATAACCTTGCGGAAACTATCGGCGCCGTTCAGACACTTATCAAAAATCCCGACTGTACTCTTGATGAGCTTATGGAGCATATCAAGGGACCCGACTTCCCCACAGGCGGCATTATTATGGGCCGTGCGGGCATAAGGGCGGCATATGCTACGGGCCGTGGAAAGGTTACTCTCCGAGGCAGGACAAGAATTGAGGAAATAAAGGGAAGAAACTGCATCATTATTGATGAGATCCCCTATATGGTCAATAAGAAAACTCTTATCGAGAGGATTGCGGAGCTTGCCAAGGACAAGCGCATTGACGGCATTTTCGCTATCCGTGACGAGTCCGACAAGGACAACGACGTAAGAGTTGTTATCGAGCTGAAAAAGGACGCTATTCCTCAGGTGGTGCTCAATCATCTGTTCCAGTACACACAGCTTCAGGACACCGTTGGAATCATTATGCTGGCTCTTGTAAAGGGCGAGCCTAAGATACTTACCTTAAAGCAGATGCTGAATGAATACATCGCTTTCCAGGACGAGGTAATCAGAAGAAGAACTCAGTTTGACCTTGACAAGGCTAAGGCAAGGGCTCATATCTTAGAGGGTATGGTAATTGCTGCGGACAATATTGACGAGGTCATCAAGATATGCCGCACATCTGAAAACATTGGCGAGATAAAGTCAAGACTTATGGAAAGATTCGGTCTTACCGATGTTCAGGCAGAGGCTATCGCTCAGATGAGAATGTATCAGCTCTCAAATATGGAGCGCAAGAAGATAGAAGACGAACTTGCCGAGCTTCACGCAAAGATAAAGGAGCTTACCGAAATTCTCGGCGATGATGCAAAGGTGCTTGAAATTGTTTCCAATGAGCTTGAGGAGATAAAGAAGAAATACACCGACGAGAGAAGAACTTCTATCGAAAATGTCAGCGGTGAGGTCGATGTTGAGGACCTTATCCCCGTTGAGGACTGCGTTGTCACCCTTACTGACATCGGCTATATCAAGCGTCAGCCCGTAAGCGAGTACAAGATACAGAAGAGAGGCGGCAAGGGCGTTTCCGCTATCAAGCAGAGGGACGAGGACTTCGTTCAGGAAATGTTTATCGCCTCCTCCCATGATGATGTGCTGTTTATTTCAAACAAGGGAATTATGTACAAGCTCAGATGCTTTGAAATTGCGGAAGGCTCAAAGCAGTCAAGAGGAGTAAATGTTATCAATATGCTCCCTCTCGGCGAAGATGAGAAAATTGCCGCTATGATAAAGACCTCCGATTATGACGAGGGCAGGTTCATCATAATGGTGACAAAGAACGGCAAGATAAAGAGAACTCCCCTTTCGGCATACAAGAATGTCCGCAAGAACGGTCTGAGAGCCGTAGGTCTTGACGATGGCGACGAAATTGCAGGCGTAAGACTTACCGACGGCAATGCTCAGGTCATCGTTGCCACAAAGAACGGCTTTGCTATCCGCATCGAGGAAACTCAGATGAGACCTATGAGCAGAACTGCTCACGGCGTCAAGGCTATTAAGCTCAGAGACGGCGACTGCGTTGTTTCTATGGCAAGAGTCAGAGAGGGCGCAAGCGTTCTTACCGTTACCGACAAGGGTCTGGGCAGACGTGTCAAGCTCGATGATTACCGTATCCAGCGCAGAGGCGGCTATGGTATGCTCAACTACAAGACCTCCGATGAAAAGGGCTATGTATGCGGCATAAAGATAGTTGATGAGGACGACGACATCATTATGATAGCTACCGACGGCGTTATCATCAGGATAAGAGCCTGCGACATACGCATTATGGGCAGATATGCAACAGGCGTCAAGCTTATGAGAGTAAGCGGCGAGGACAGAGTTGTTTCCTTCACAAGAGCCGAGCACGATGACAGTGCTGAGACTGAAAAGATAGAGCAGCCCTCCGAAGAGGAGCTTGAAAAGGAAATGGCGGAAGCAGCTGCCGAGGAGCAGAGCGAAGTTATTGTTGATGATGTTCCCGATGATGACGATGAGACTGATGACGGAAATGACGAGGACACTGAGGAATAATCAATAAATTTACGCAGGCGGAAATGAATTTCGCTTTAGATTGTAGAAAAAGCTGTAAATAAAAAAAGTTGCACAAATAAATTTAACAGTAAAAGTTTCGTCCACCTTTTCAAAGGTGGCGGGGTCGAGGGGTGGAGCCCCTCGTCGCCCTCCGCAGAG
>CAMBJF010000093.1 GCA_945867875.1 uncultured Ruminococcus sp.
GTACTTGCCTGCGATAACGTCCTTGAATTCCTTTGTTACCATCTTGTAGCGTTCGCCGTTTATAACGTTGAAAACAGCCTGCGTACCCACGATCTGGGAAGAGGGGGTAACAAGAGGAATGTTTCCTGCATCTGCACGAACTCTGGGAACTTCCTTAAGAACATCTTCAAGCTTGTCCTCCTTGCCTGCCTGCTTAAGCTGGGACAGGAGGTTGGAGAGCATTCCACCGGGAACCTGATAGATAAGTGCATTTGCGTCCGCAACGAGCATCTTGGGGTCAAGGAGACCGTTGTCGATGTACTTCTTGCGGAGCTTCATAAAGTAATCACGGATAGCTGTGAGCTTAACAAGGTCAAGACCTGTGTCATACTCAGTGCCCTGAAGAGCGGCAACCATTGACTCTGTGGGAGTGTGAGATGTGCCGTGAGCAAGAGGAGACATTGCGGTATCAACAGCGTCGCAGCCGTTTTCAATAGCCTTTAAAAGGCACATTGAAGCAAGTCCCGAAGTATAATGTGTGTGGAGCTGAACAGGAATGCCGATGTTGTCTTTAAGAGCCTTTGTAAGGGAAGCGGCTCTGAAAGGTGTGAGCAGGGCAGCCATATCCTTGATACAGATAGAATCTGCACCCTCCTCCTCGCATTCCTTTGCATACTTCACATAGTAATCATCAGTGAAAACATCGCCGAGGGTGAAGGACATTGCCACCTGAGCGTGAGCGCCCTCCTTCTTAGCAGCGTGGATAGAAGTGCGGAGATTTCTGATATCGTTGAGAGCATCGAAGATACGGATAATGTCCATACCGTTGGCAACAGTTTTCTGAACGAAATATTCAAGAACGTCATCTGCATAATGACGGTAGCCAAGCATATTCTGACCTCTGAAGAGCATCTGGAGCTTGGTGTTGGGCATAGCCTTTCTTATAGTTCTGAGCCTCTCCCAAGGGTCCTCATCAAGGAATCTGATGCAGGCATCAAAGGTAGCGCCGCCCCAAACCTCTGCGGAATAGTAGCCTACCTTGTCAAGCTCCTGCATAATGGGGAGCATCTCGTCTATGCTCATTCTTGTTGCTATAAGGGACTGATGAGCGTCTCTGAGGACGGTCTCGGTGATTTTTACCTTAGCCATAAAGAACCGTTCCTTTCCTTACGCAATTGTTGCGATAACATCATCGGAATTAACGGTATCGCCCTTCTTTACGGTGATGGAAGTCACCTTGCCTGCCGCATTTGCAACGATGTCGTTCTCCATCTTCATAGCCTCGAGAACAACGAGTACCTGACCTACGGAAACGGTGTCGCCAACGTTTACCTTAACATCCAAGATATTGCCGGGCATAGGAGCCTTTACGGGTGTGCCGTTGCCGGCTGCGGGAGCGGGAGCAGGTGCTGCGGCAGGAGCGGGTGCTGCAGCGGGTGCAGCGGCCGAAACGGGAGCAGCTGCGGGAGCGGAGCCGCCAACCTCTTCAACTGCTACATCATATGCTTTTCCATTGACTGTAATATTAAATCTCTTCATTTTTATCAGACCTTTCGGAAAATTTATATATTAATAATCTTCCCAAAATCAGAGGGGAAGAACGCTGTGCTTCTTGGGGAGACGCTTGTTGAGACGCTTGCCCGCTGTGATGTCAAGAACGCCTGCAACGGCTGTTCTTACGTTCTCGGCGGTGACTATCTCGTCAACTGCACCCTTTTCGGCTGCTGCAAATGCGGAAGCCTCGCTCTCGGCATATTCAGCCGCAAGCTTGTTTCTCTCGGCTGCAAGGTCGCTTGCACCCTTAAGCTTGTCGTGATAAAGAAATTCAGCCGCTGTAACAGGGTCAACGGGAGCGATAACAGCTTCGGAAAGTGCGAATACCTGATCTGCGGCTGCATTCTTTCCTGCAAATGCGATGAATGCCGCACCGCAAGCCTTGCCGCTTATAACTGCTATCTTTGCGCAGGTGGCATCGGCATATACACCGGAAAGTCTTGCCGCAGCTCTTACGGACTCAGCGCCGCCCATATCAAAGCCCTCGGTATCAACAACTGTGATAACGGGGATAGAAAATGCGTCGCAGAGACGTACAAAGCCTGCTATCTTAGCGCAGTCATCAGCTGTGAGCTTGCCTGCTGCCTTGTCAAGAGCCGCAATGCCCGCAGTTGTTCCGCCGACTGTGCAGAGAGCTGTTACGGAAGCCTTGCCGAAGCCTGCACGAAGCTCAAGAACGCTGCCGTCATCGGCAATAGCACCGATGCTGTCCTTTGCAGTGGCAAAAGATGCTGCTGCGGGAGCGTCAAATTCAAACTCGGGGAGGGGTGAAAGGTTGTTCTGGGGCATAAGGGAAAGGTACTTTCTTACGCTTTCCATAGCCTCAGCATCATCAGCGGCAGATGTGGAAACAGCGCCGCTTTCGACAGCAGCCTTAACGCTTGTGTCACCGCCCACTGCCGCATAAAGCTCAGCCTTTTCGGTCATTACAACGTAATCAGCGGCGCAGGCGATTACTGCCATACTGCCCGCACAAACGCCCGATACAACGGAAACTGTGGGAACAACGCCCGACAGGTTTCCTGCTTCAAGAAGAATTTCGCTGTATGCATTAAGGGCATCAGCGCCGTCCTCGATGAAAGCTCCGCAGGAATCGTAGATACCAACAACGGGAACACCATTCTTTGCGGCAAGGTCGAACATTCTGCATATCTTTTCGGAATGAGCCTTGCTCACAGCGCCCTTGGACACTGTGCTGTCCTGAGAGAACGCATAGGCGGGGCAGCCGTTTATATAACCGTAAGCAGTAACTACGCCCTCATTTCTTCCCGAGGCGGTCTCTGTGAAAACGCCGTCGTCAAAAAGAGCTGCGAGTCTTTCTCTTGCGGGGCAGGAAGCTTTTGCCGCTGTATATTCAGCCAGCTTTGACTTCTGACTTTCAGTCATCATATTAGTTCCTCCGTTTCCCGATGCAGCGCACTGCACCGACAAATAAAAATTAATCCGAGTTTAATTATACAACATTTCCCCGAAAGTTACAAGAAAAAATGCCGATTTTTTTTCCTGTTCGCAATTTTTTACAATTTCGCAAAAAATTAAGGACGTCAAGTCCTTTCGGGATAGAGAAAAAAACCTGTTCATTTCAACGATTTATGTTGACTAAATTAGAAAAGTATGATACAATATAAAATAAATAATTTCCGTTTTGTCACACAGAAAAGAGGTTATGACAATGAGCGTTACAGCATTCAAATGCCCCTGCTGCGGTGCAGAGCTGACTTTTTCCTCGGATGCCCAGAAAATGGCCTGCGAATACTGCGGAACTGAGCTTGACGTTGAAGCGGTAAGCGAGCTTTCACGAAATGAACAGTCCTCCGACGATATGGACTGGAGCACATCATCTCAGTCCACCGTCGGGCTTGATGGCGACATCTGCACATACACCTGCAATTCCTGCGGAGCCGAGATAACAGGCGACAGGAGCCTCGGCGCCACCTCCTGCCCCTACTGCGGCAGCCCCTTTGTGGTGAATGAAAAATTCAACGGCATCTTGAAGCCCGATTATGTTATCCCGTTTAAAGTGGGCAAGGAAAAGGCTGTGGAGCAGTTCAAGGCGTTCTGCAAGCATCGCCCATTGCTCCCCGGAAACTTTATGTCCTCCCACAAGATTGAGAGCATTCAGGGTATGTACGTTCCCTACTGGCTTTTCGACTGCAAGGCAAAGGCTCACTACAGATTCAGGGCACAGCGCATAACAAGCTGGACTGAGGGAGATTACAACGTTACCCGAACCGATCATTATATGCTTGTCCGTGACGGCTCAATGAAATTTGACAACGTTCCCGTTGACGGCACATCAAAGCTCCAAGGGGAGATAACCGAGTCTATCGAGCCTTTCGATATTTCGGGCACCCAGAGCTTCAATCCCGCATATCTTTCGGGATATCTTGCGGACAGATACGATGTTTCCGCCGAGGACAGCAAGCCGAGGGCAGATCAGCGTATCAAGGAAAGCGTTGAGTTCAAATTCAAGGAAACTGCGGAGGAATACACCGCAATTACCGTTGAAAACTCCAACATATCCCTTGAAAACGGTGAAATACATTACGCACTTATGCCAATGTGGCTTATGACCGCAAAGTACGGCGACAAGCTCTACACCTTTGCCATGAACGGTCAGACGGGAAGATTCGTGGGTGAGCTGCCCGTTTCTCTCGGCAGGATCTGGGCAATACTTATCGGCGTTTCAGCCGCTTCATCAATAATTCTTGCGCTCATTCTCGGGGCGCTGGGACTGTAAGGAGGGATATATATGGATATGAAGAAAATTCTCACAGCGTTTGTCATTTCTTTCTGCACATCGGTCACTGTTTCTGTGATAATACACATTCTTGACAAGAAGCTTAGAAAGGACTGAGTGATATGAAGAAAATATCAAAGCTTTTCTGCGCCCTTGCCTGCTCTGCCGCCGTTCTTGCGGGCGGTATGAGCGTTTATGCCGAAAGTGAATACAAGGTATATGACGAAGCAGGGCTGCTCACCGATGAGGAATACACTGCTCTTGAAAATAAGCTCGAAAATATTTCGGGTACATACGGTCACGATGTCATTGTATATACCACTGACAGCCTTGAGGGTATGGAACCCGCTTCATACACCGAATATCTGAGAGAAGAGCTTGACGCAGGCATTGACGGCAGCGGCATCATTTATATGATATCAATGGAAGACCGTGACTATGACGTGTACTCCTTCGGCACAATGTACAATGATATTATGATACAAAGTATCATTGACGATATGACCGAGGATATTCAGCCCTATCTTACCGATGGCAAGTATTACACCGCCTTTGACAAATATGCTGACAGGGTGGAAGCTGAGATAAATCAGGTCTTGGAATACGGTCCCAATGAGCCTCCCTCCTATGCAATACCCATCGGCATCGGCTGCGGACTTATTATCGGCATTGTCACGGTCTGCGTTATGAAACACGGAATGAAAACGACCCGACAGGAAGCTATGGCGAACAACTACATCAGAAACGGCAGCTTTAATCTTACAAGAAGCTCCGACGTGTTCCTCTATTCACAGGTGACAAGGACGAAGATATCCACCGATTCGGGCAGCAGCGGGAGCTCAGGCGGCGGTCATTCAAGCGGTAAATTTTAAGGAAACACACTATGAAAAACATCTGGACGGGCAAGAGGCAAAAGCATTTTTCGCTTTTGCCGCTGATAATATTCGGGGCGGCGGCAGTCTTTACCGTTGCCGCCCTCACAAGCTCCCAAGGCTCGGAAACAGAGCTGAGACAGAGCAGCATAAAGGACAGCATCTCCAAGGCTGCGTCCCTCTGCTATGCGGCGGAGGGGGCATATCCCGAAAGCCTTGATTATCTCGAGGAGAATTACGGGGTCAGGACAGAGTATGAAGATTTTACGGTGCATTACAGCTATGCGGGGGGCAATATCCCACCCGACATAATCGTTGCGCCGAAAACGAAAGGATAATTTTTGCTATGGATACAGTTTCGGTCATCATTGCGGCAGGAGGAAAGGCACAGCGTATGGAGGGCGTGAACAAGCAGCTTGCACTGCTTTGCGGCATACCCGTCATCGCCCGCTCGATGATGATTTTTCAGGGCATCGACGAGGTTGCCGAGATAATCGCAGCCGTAAGGAGCGAGGACAGGGATATTGTCACACAGCTTGCGAAAAAATACGGCATAACCAAGTTTGCAGGCTGTGCCGACGGGGGCGAGACACGGCAGAAGTCTGTGGTGAATGCCCTGAGAACAGTTTCCCGTGATACAACGCTCATTGCAGTTCATGACGGCGCAAGACCACTTGCCAATCCCGATTTTATCAAGCAGTGCATCAAGGACGCAGCCATATTTGGGGGAGCGGCTCTTGCAGTGCCCGTAAAGGACACCATAAAGCATGCGGAGGGCGGCATCGTCACCGACACCCCCGACAGGCGTAAGCTTTACATCACCCAGACCCCTCAGATATTCAAGAAAAAGCTGTATTTCGAGGGCGTGAATTTCGCAGGCGACCACGACCTTGACTTTACCGATGACTGTCAGCTTGTCGAGGCTGTGGGCGGCAAGATACACATTACCCTTTCCGATTACAGAAACATAAAAATAACCACTCCCGAGGATATGGCGATCGCGGAAGCGATACTGAATTTTTCGGAGAAAACGGAGGAATAATTATGATAAGGATAGGTCATGGCTATGATGTTCACAAAATGGTGCCTTCAAGGCGGCTGATACTCGGCGGCGTTGAGATACCCTATTCCTTCGGACTTCTGGGACACTCCGATGCAGATGTGCTTACCCACGCTGTAATGGACGCACTTCTCGGAGCCTGCGCAATGGGGGACATCGGTCAGCATTTCCCCGATAACGACCCCAAATGGGAGGGAGCTTACAGCATTGAGATGCTCCGATATGTAAAGGATATGCTGAAAGAAAAGGGCTTTGCGCCTTACAACATCGACTGCACTGTTATTATGCAGAACCCGAAGCTTGCCCCGTACATCGGCATTATCAGGGACACCCTTGCGGCGGCTTTGGATATGGACGTTTCATATGTTAGCGTGAAAGCCACCACCGAAGAAAAGCTGGGCTTCACAGGCTCGGGACAGGGCACTGCGGCTCACGCTGTATGCACGGTAATTGAGACCAAGTAAGGAGAAAAATATGGATAAAAAATCAGTTTACAAGCTTTCCTATGGGCTTTTCGTCCTCACAGCCTCCGAGGGGGACAAGGACAACGGCTGTATCGTGAACACGGTCATTCAGCTCACAAGCGACCCTATGCAGATAGCCGTGACGGTGAACAAGGGCAACCTTACTCACGATATGATAAAGAATACGGGAAAATTCAACGTTTCCGTTATTGACAATACCGCACCCTTTGAGTTGTTTAAGCATTTCGGCTTTCAGAGCGGCAGAGACAGTATGAAGTTCGGCACTCCCGATTCATATAAATTCGCTCCAAAATATGCGGACAATGGACTGCTTTATGTCAGCGCATATGCCAATGCGTTTATGTCGGGAAAGGTAGTCAAGGAAATTGATCTGGGCACTCACACGATGTTTGTTGCCCAAATGACAGACGGTGAGGTCCTTTCGGACAAGCCCTCTATGACATATGAATATTACCTTGCCAACGTAAAGCCACGCCCCGAGCAGAAGAAAACGGGTTGGGTGTGCAAGGTGTGCGGCTATGTTTATGAGGGAGACGTGCTTCCCGATGATTTCGTATGTCCCATTTGCAAGCACGGGGCTGCGGATTTTGAGAAAATAGGCTGATATATCTCCCGTATGCAGTGAAATGCATACGGGAGATTTTTGTATTTTGAACATTTTACCTTGACAAAGTTTCCGCAGATATGGTATAATTAAACAAAATGGGGTAATATCCGAAAAAGGCGGTGATGATGTGAAAAGGAAGCTTGCTGCGGCAATTTGCGCCGCCGTTTTGCTCTGCTCCTGCGCAAAGGCAGAGGAAAATGCTGTTGCCTCGTTAACAGCCGTTACTTCTTTAACATCGGAAACCGCATTGTTCACGGAGACCGCAAGTATATCCGTGACTGAATCTGACAAGACCGACACATCAGCGGAAAAGTCCGAGACCGACACATCACCCGCTGTCGGAAGCGAAGAGACCGAATCGGAAACGGAAACCTCTCTCGAAACGGATATATCTTCCGAAGCTGCGGAGACATCAGTTCCCGAGACCGAGCAAAGCTCCGAGGTCATCACCGAGACCGAATATTCCGAGCTTCTAAGCACATCTGAGGTCACGGAATCCCCAGCCGTCACCGTCTCATCAAGCTCTGCCACCTCTGCCCAGACGGAATTGCCAAAGGCGGAGGTAGTTGTCCCGAAGATAAAAACAGGCAGCTTCACAGGCGCTAAAACTGTTTCAAATGACATTGCCTGCGCCGACATAACCTCGGCGGATATGGGCGTTATCAAGGTCACATACTCGGGTGAATGCGGAAAGGTCAAGGTGAGGATAACCAAAGGCGAGGCGGTCTATGACTATGACCTTGACCCTGCGGGAACGGTGTTCCCACTCCAGTCGGGCAGCGGAACATACAACATAAAGGTGCTCGAAAATGTTTCGGGAAAAACCTATGCTGTGGCGCTGGACGAGGATTTCAGTGCGGATATAAAAAGCGAATTCGCCCCATATCTCGTGCCCAGCCAGTACATAAACTACAGCCAGTCCGATGACTGCGTTTACAAGGCGGCGGAGCTTTGTGCGGGCAAGAACGGCACTGTTGAGAAAGCGGCGGCGATGTTCGGATATATCACCAGCAATGTGAAATATGACAAGGAGCTTGCGGCAAGCGTGAAGAGCGGATATGTGCCGAATCCCGACAAGACCCTTGAAAGCGGCAAGGGCATATGCTTTGATTACGCATCACTTTTTGCGTCCATGTGCCGTTCACAGAACATTCCTACAAAGCTTGTTATGGGCTATGTTCGGGGGAATGTTTATCACTCGTGGAACGAGATATATACCGAGGAATCGGGCTGGGTGACGGTGGATATTTTCCTGTCTCTTATACACATCTGACGCTGCCGACGATATGC
>CAMBJF010000094.1 GCA_945867875.1 uncultured Ruminococcus sp.
GATAGCGTAGCGTCTCGTGGGCTCGGAGATGTGTATAAGAGACAGATCTTGCAATACTCGAAAAGCTGGGGGTTTCCGAGATACCCGCACAGGGTCAGCCCTTTGACCCCAATCTTCACAATGCGGTAAGCAGCTGTGAGGACGAAAATCTCGGTGAAAATACCGTTGCGGCAGTCCTCCAGAAGGGCTACACCCTCGGCAAAAAGGTTATCCGCCACGCAATGGTGACGGTGGCAAATCCGTAAAGAAAATTTACTTTTACCCGTTTTCATATATACTTTAACTTTTGAAAGGAAGAATTTTTATGTCAAAGATCATTGGTATCGACCTTGGTACAACTAACTCCTGCGTAGCCGTTATGGAGGGCGGCAGCGCAGTCGTGATCCCTAACTCCGAAGGTGCAAGAACCACTCCCTCCGTTGTGGGCTTCACAAAGACAGGCGAAAGACTTGTAGGTCAGGTCGCTAAGCGTCAGGCTGTTACAAACGCTGAGCGCACAGTTTCTTCTATCAAGAGACATATGGGCACAGATTACAAGGTAACTATCGGCGACAAGAAGTACACTCCTCAGGAAATCTCCGCTATGATACTCCAGAAGCTGAAATCAGACGCTGAGGCATATCTTGGCGAACCTGTTACAGAGGCTGTAATCACAGTTCCCGCATACTTCACCGACGCTCAGCGTCAGGCTACAAAGGACGCAGGACAGATCGCAGGTCTCAATGTTAAGAGAATCATCAACGAGCCTACCGCAGCTGCTCTTTCCTACGGCATCGACAAGGAGCAGGATCAGACCGTTATGGTTTATGACCTTGGCGGCGGTACATTCGATGTATCCATCATCGAAATGGGCGACGGCGTTCAGGAAGTTAAGGCTACCGCAGGTAACAACCACCTTGGCGGTGATGACTTCGACCAGCGTATCATCAACTGGATGATCGAGTCCTTCAAGGCTTCCGACGGAATCGACCTTTCCGGCGATAAGATGGCTATGCAGAGACTTAAGGAAGCAGCAGAAAAGTCCAAGATCGAGCTTTCCTCTACTCCCTCTTCAATGATAAACCTCCCCTATATCACAGCTGATGCTACAGGTCCTAAGCACCTTGAGCTTACTCTCACAAAGGCTAAGTTCGATGAGCTTACTCACGATCTCGTTGAGTCCACAATGGGCCCTGTAAAGCAGGCACTTTCCGATGCAGGCCTTAAGCCCTCCGACATCAACAAGGTGCTTATGGTCGGCGGTTCTTCAAGAATCCCTGCCGTTCAGGAAGCTGTTAAGAAGTTTATGAACACTGACCCCTTCAAGGGCATCAACCCCGATGAGTGCGTTGCTCTCGGTGCAGCTCTCCAGGGCGGTGTATTCACAGGCGATGTAACAGGAATGGTTCTCCGTGATGTAACTCCTCTGTCCCTCGGTATCGAGACTATGGGTGGCGTTTGCACCAAGATGATCGAGAGAAACAAGGCTATTCCTATAAAGCACACAATGGTATTCTCCACTGCGGCTGATAACCAGACTGCCGTTGATATCAACGTTCTCCAGGGCGAGAGAGAATTCGCTAAGGACAACAAGCAGCTCGGTATGTTCCGTCTCGACGGCATCGCTCCCGCACCCAGAGGAATCCCTCAGATCGAAGTAACATTCGATATCGACTCCAACGGTATCGTTCACGTATCCGCTAAGGACCTCGGCACAGGCAAGGAGCAGAACATCACTATCCAGTCCTCCTCCAATATGTCCAAGGAAGATATCGACAAGGCTGTTGAGGAAGCTGAGAGATACGCTGAAGAGGACAAGAAGCGTAAGGAAGAGGTCGATGTGAAGAACCAGGCTGAAAGCCTCGTATTCCAGAGCGAAAAGGCTCTCACCGATTTCGGCGACAAGGTAAGCGAGTCCGACAAGGCTCCTATCCAGGCTAAGATTGATGAGCTCAAGAAGGCTATCGAGGGCGGCAACACCGCTGACATCAAGGCTAAGACAGATGAGCTCCAGAAGGCTGTTTATGACCTTTCTTCAAAGGTATATCAGGCAGCAGGCGCAGCAGGACAGGCTGCACAGGGCGAGGCTCCTCAGGGCGGCGCTTCCGATAACGGCGGAAACGGCGGCAATGATGACGGCTTCGTTGACGCAGAGTTCACAGAGTCATGATCCCTACGATCATAGCTTAAACGGCAAAGGGCGGACATTCCTCCGCCCTTGTTGTCGGTTTTATGAGAAACAGCTTATAGCCGTTTCTCCGGAAAGGATGGTCATAAATTATGGCTGATAAGAGAGATTATTACGAGGTGCTGGGGCTTTCAAAGGGCGCTTCGGACGATGAGATAAAGAAAGCATACCGTGCCTGCGTTAAAAAATACCACCCCGACCTCCACCCCGACGACAAGGAGTGCGAGGAAAAGATGAAGGAGGTCAATGAGGCATATGAATGTCTCTCTGACCCTGATAAAAAGGCTAAGTACGACCAGTTCGGCTTTGCGGGAGTTGACCCCAGCTACGGCGCAGGTGCAGGCGGCGGAGGTGGATTCGGCGGCTTTGGCGGATTCGGAGATATGGGCGATATCGGCGATATATTCAGTTCATTCTTCGGCGGCAGCAGCTTCGGAGGACGTTCCTCCAACCCCAATGCACCGAGAAGAGGTCAGGATATCCAGACCTACACCACCATTGACTTTATGGACGCCTGCAACGGCAAAAAGGTGGATATCAGAGTCAACAGGACGGAAAGCTGCCCCGACTGCAACGGTACGGGTGCGGCGGCAGGTTCATCTGCGGAGACCTGTTCGGAGTGCCGTGGTACAGGTTATGTCAAGACCGCACAGCGCACACCTCTCGGTATGATATCCTCACAGCGTCCCTGCTCACGCTGCGGCGGAAAGGGCAAGGTCATCACAAATCCCTGCTCAAAGTGCCACGGTTCGGGCAGAGTTTCCGTAGCAAAGACTGTTACCGTTACTATCCCTGCGGGCATTGATGACGGTCAGACACTTCAGGTAAGAGGTCAGGGTCACAGCGGTGCAAACGGCGGTCCCAGCGGCGATCTTCATGTTACAGTTCAGGTTCGTCCCGATCCTATTTTTGAGAGAGACGGCTATGATATCCGCACGGAAGTGCCTATCACATACGCACAGGCTGTTCTGGGCGACGAGATAGAGATACCCTGCATCGACGGCAAGGGCAAGATAACCATTGCCGAGGGCACTCAGTCGGGCACTGTTTTCAGGATAAGAGGAAAGGGCGTAAAGCATCTTAACCGCTCCGACAGAGGCGACCAGTATGTTACCGTCAATGTGGAAGTGCCCAAGAATCTTAACAAGACTCAGAAAGAGCTTCTGAAAAAGTTCGAGGAAAGCCTTGGCGAGAGCAATTACAACAAGCGCAAAAGCTTTTTCGCCAAGGTAAAGGATATACTTAAGAGCGATATCTGATAAAATATGCATCATTTCAAAGGCAGTCATCATATTATTATGGTGGCTGCCTTTTTATTGTTTCCTGAAATAAGAAAATCAGAATAAAAGATGTGCAAAAAGTGCTGTAATAATTTCACAAAAATACTTGAAAGATGTCAATAAATATGGTATGATGTAAATAATCTATCAGCTGCGAAAGAACAGCAGCATAAAAGGAGTGAGTTGGCTTTGAGAAAAAAGAGATATACGATCGGTCTTATGATTCATCATCTTGATAACGATTACTCAAAGTCGGTTTTAAACGGAGCGGCAGCGGCTGCGAAAAGTCTGGACGTTAACCTTGCCATTTACCCCGGACGTTCCCTGAACAGCCAGCTGGACGACAAGAAATTTACGGCTTACGAGTATCAGAACAATGTGGTCTACAGCTATGTTTCCTCAAAGGCGCTTGATGCTGTTATCATTTCGGCGGGCACAGTGGGTTCATTTGTCTCTGCGGAGGAGTTCAAGCGCTTTCTTGACGGCTATAGGGGTCTGCCTATCCTCACAATGGAAAACAAGGTGGAGGGATATCCTTGCGTTAGGCTGTCGGGAAGCGGTATCAAGGACATAGTGAACCATTTCATAAAGGTGCACGGCAGGCGCCATATAGGCTTTGTCAGCGGTCCCAAGGGCAATGCTGACGCTGAGGAGAGACTGGGTTATTACAGACAGGCTTTGGAAGAAAACGGTATTCCCTATGACCCCGAGCTTGTGGCACACGGCAAATTTTCCGAATACTGCGTTGACATCGTGGGCGACCTTATCGACAAAAACGAGGGCAAAATTGATGCTATCTGCTTTGCAAACGATATGATGTGCAAGGGCGGCTACAAGGCGATCGAGCGCAGGGGACTGAGAGTTGGCGTTGACATCGCCGTTTCGGGATATGACGACTCAGAGGTGGCATTATCTCTCAGACCACGGCTCACAACAGTCCGTGCGGACGCTTCTGCTCTGGGCTACCGAGCTGTTGTGGAGGCGGTTGCGCTGGCACAGAGGAAGAAGGTCGAGGACATAAGCCTTGATTCCTTCCCCGTTTACAGATTTTCCTGCGGCTGTCAGGGACAGGCTGTGTCCGAGGCGGAAAAGGCTGCGTCCAACGGCGAGACCTCTCTTAAAATTGCCGACGCTATACTTTCTGAGCAGATACACCGCTACTGCGAGCTTCTTGCAAGGAGCGAATCGCTGTATGAGCTGAGAAAATTCATCGCCGCCGTGCTTGAATATGCCCAAGGCAACGGGGGAGACGAGGAATCCCTTGCAAAGACCGTATTCCTGCGCCTGCTGGGTGATGATGCCCTCGACCTTACATCTCCCGAAGCACTGCTCAGGATTGCGAAAAATGTGCGTATTTCCGCAAGGACGCTTTGTGCGGACAAGTGCCCCGAAAGAATGATAAGCGTTGACAACATTACCGAGGATATGACCGAAGCCGCTGCGGAACGCATCATCAGCATTCATTACAGCAAGCTTGACGACATAACCTTTACCCATTTTCTTATCAGCAACATCACAAAGGATATGACCATTTACGGCAACAACGCCGAGAAATGCTTCTATGCGGTTGTGAATAATCTTTACCGTGCCCATATCGACAGAAGCTATATATATGTTTACGAGGAGCCTATCATTCACAGCGCAAAGAGCCGCTGGGTGCTGCCCGACACGGTTCTGCTGAAAGCATATCACGACAGGGATAAGCTTGCCACGGTCTCGGGTGAGGCTCAGAAAATTGCGTCCTCATCTATCCTCTCGAATATGTACACGCCCCCCGA
Organism: uncultured Ruminococcus sp.; assembly: GCA_945867875.1. GTDB lineage: Bacteria > Bacillota > Clostridia > Oscillospirales > Ruminococcaceae > Huintestinicola. The sequence goes on from CAMBJF010000094.1 coordinate 5,226, forward strand.
TTCCCGCCGCACAATGGTGGTTTTCCCGCTGTATATGAACGAGGAGCAGTACGGCGTGATGGTGTTCGAGCTTGAGAACGAATATTTCCCATATATATACTCCATAACGCCCCAGATAGGCACAGCCATAAAGCTCACAAACCTTGTGGCGCAGCTTGAAAATTCCCTCGATCAGGTGCAGAGCAGGAACAATCAGCTCAGCAAGATGTCAATGTCCGACGAGCTTACGGGAATTTACAACCGCCGTGGATTTTACGTTTTTGCAAACCGTATCCTGAAAGCTCCCGAGAATGAGGGCAGGCAGGCTGTGGTCATTTTCGGTGACCTTGACAATCTGAAAAAGATAAATGACACCTTTGGTCACGAGGACGGCGACTATGCAATAATGACGGCTGCAAGCGTGATAAAGAACAGCCTGAGAAATTCCGACGTTGTTGCACGTATCGGCGGAGACGAATTTGCTGCCTTTGCAATCTGCGGTGACAAGGACATTATCGCAAAGCTCCCTGAGAGAATAAAGGGGCTTGCCGCCGCCCACAATGCGGAAAGCTCAAAGCCCTACAATGTCACTGTCAGCGTGGGAATATATGAGCTTGTGTGCTCTCCCGAGCTGAATATCCAGCAGTTTATGGACTATGCGGACGCTGCCCTTTACGAGGACAAAAAGCATAAAAACCCCGATATTATGAAGAAGTAAAAAAATATCCCCTCTTCCGTGAGTGATAATAAAACGGAAGAGGGGACTTTTATGTGTTATGCAGTTTTAATTTCAAGCGAAATTATGTCTTGGGAAGAAGCTTTTCGTCCTCCTGCCTGATATACTTTATCCATCTGACATTAAGACCGTGCTTCTTTCTCATCTGACGGAAGCTTACGATAAGGTCTGCGGTCAGCATCACCATAAGCATTATGGAAAGAGGCTTTATATCCTGAGTGTTTATCATTCCGATAACGCTCATAATGGGGTCGAAGCAGGCACCCATAAATGAGGTGATTATTGCAGCAAAGCCGATGCTTGTGGGGATAGATGTGTACTTTGTGATGTGGAGGGGTATCCAGTTGTAATTCCAGTATTCAAAGCCGCATATCCATTCCATAAGATGTCCAAGCACCAGCTCGCCCACAGTCACGATGACCATTGAGCAGAGAAAATAGATGAGGAATTTCTGAGCCTTGGTTCCGCTTACATATATCTGACCCGTGAGAGCCATATGCTCGGGAGTACCAAGTATCAGGTACATTCCCACAACAAGAACGCCGTATCCCATAAGGAAGGGCAGGTGCATATTCCTGTTGTCGATAAATCCTTTTGTTGCGGCAAGCCAGAGGTTTTCAAGGCAGAACCCAAGAAAAGAGATGACCGCCACCATAATTCCCAGTGAGTAAATATCATAGATGTTTGTCATAGAATATAACCGTCCTTTCCTGAAAATATCACTCTATTTTCATTTTCTGATTATATTCTACACTTTATTCTGCAACTTAACTTCAACCGAAGCTCAATTTTTGTTGAGGTTGTATTAATATCTGAACTCGCTGCCGCCGATAAATTCCCTTATCATCGAAGAGGTGGGCACATATTCGGGGGCAACTGCATCAAGCTCGGACAGGAACTTGATTATTTCGCCGCAGGCAGGGAATTTTGCCAGCTCTTTGTCACGCTCTGACATAAGCCCGTCAAGGAGAAAGTTTTTGTAAACCGAGGCCTCATACGCCATAAATGTGTCAATGTCGAAGTCCGCACGGGATTTGTAGGGAGTGATGTACAGGTCCTCGCCCCGTGAAACGCTGGTAAACATTCTGAAGCTCTCCTCGTACTGCCTTTTTCTGAAAAGCCTGTCACGGCAGAGACGGCGCATAAGCCTGATGTGGCGGGGGTGGAGCATTGTGCCGTCGGCGGCTCTGAGCCTTGTGCGGACGGAAACGTACATACAAAGGGCGAATTTGTGGGTGTCGCCCGTAACGGTTGGGTTAAGGGCGTGGATACCCTCGATAATGATTATTTCGTTGTGCCTGCGGGACATTTTCACCGAGCCGCTGCGGGACTGGGTGGCGAAGTCAAAGCGGGGCATATCGAATTCTTCCTTGGTGGCAAGCTTTCTCAGGTGCTCCGAAAACAGGGGTATATCAAGACGGAGCGGCGATTCAAGGTCGATGTTGCCGTTCTCGTCACGGGGCAGGTCTCGGGAGCTTTTTTCATCAATGGGCAGAAAATAATTGTCCATTGAGATAGTATGTGCGGCACGGCCCTGCTCCCTGAGACACTTTTCAAGTCTCAGCGCCGCCGATGTCTTTCCCGAGCCTGAGGGGCCTGACAGCAGTATTATGGGCTTTTCCGCAAGAATGGCTCTCTGCGCCGCTTCTGCGATGTATGCGGAGTAGTTGTTTTCGGAAAGCTGTATGAAGCTTTCGGGACATTTCGCTTCCCTGTTTATTGATGATACCGCTGCAAATTTTATCATAAGACGTTTCAACCTTTCTATGTCATCGTTCATAGATATGAATCCATTGCACTCATTATTCTAATTTTAACATTTTACTCCCAAAAGGTCAATGTACAAGCGGTTAATTACCTCTCCGATGCATAAAAAATCACTCCGCTTTTTTGGATAAAATAATAATTGTTTTCTGTATCGGAATATGTTAAAATTAACTAAATATGTATTTCACAGGTTACGATATATTTATTGTGAGGGAGATTAACTATGTTTAGTTATTTTTATGCATTTGTTAATAACTTAATCCCTAACAAGGATTTTGAAAATTGGGTATACAGTTCATTAGATCTTCTTTCGCAAAAGTTGTTTAACGATTCAGAGTTGTATACTGAATTATTAAAGTGTGATTACTGCTCCGATAATGATGTTGAACACTTGAAGTTTCTTTTAAGGAACAGGTATGATCTTGCTTCCTCAAACTATGAACAATTTATCGACTCATCTGATGAAAAATTAATACAAATAATGAATGATTATTTGTATGTCGGCAGCAAAATTATATTTGACTGCACAGGAATAGATACGCCATATAAGCTTCATAAAAAAATACAGGCTGTATTTAAATTTTCTGAATATTATGGGAAGAACTGGCATGCGTTTGAAGATTTTATTGATATATCCGAGGTGCGTGTTATAAAGATAATTAATATAGGAAAAATGAGAGAAGCTATCCCGTATGACACAGAGTGTTTTTTAAAAATTATAAAAAGGAATATGCCTAAAAACTGCAAGTTGATTTTTGAATGATGTCTCAAAGAAAATAAAACATCGACCTATTGTATATTTTAATGTTGAAGACTAATACTAATAACCAATTAACCTATAGACAAATCCTCGGCTGAAATAAGCCCATT
>CAMBJF010000095.1 GCA_945867875.1 uncultured Ruminococcus sp.
CAAGAATTTTGTTTTATTACTACAAAATCCTCTATTCTTACGCCGAATTTTTTGGGAAGATATATGCCCGGTTCAACGGTTATGACCATATTTTCTTTGAGCACTGTCTCGTCACGGGTGTTTGCGCAGGGGGCTTCGTGGATCTCCATACCGACGCAGTGACCGAGGCCGTGACCGAAATAGTCCCCGTAGCCGTTTGCGGATATGAAATCCCTTGCCACTTGGTCGAGACGCTTGCCTGTTATGCCCTCAGCGGCGGCATTTATTGCCCTGTTTTGAGCTTCGAGCACAACGGAATACACCTTTTCCATTTCTTCGGAGACATCTCCCACAGCCACAGTTCTCGTCATATCGCTGTGATATCCGTCATAAACAGCGCCGAAATCCATAAGCACGAAATCGCCCTTTTTAACGGTTCTTTCCGATGGAACGCCGTGGGGCATAGAGGTAGTTGAGCCGCATAGGGCAATTGTCTCAAAGGAAAGGTCATCGGCACCGTTTCTCAGCATATAGTTGTTGAGAGTGAGGGCAATTTCCTTTTCGGTAACGCCCTCTTTAATAAAGTTGAGAGTCTCCTGCAAAGCGTACTCAGCAATGCGCTGGGCGTGTTCGATGAGCTTTATTTCCTCATCGGTCTTTATCATTCGCATCTCACGGATAATTCTGCTCAGGTCGGAGGTGCTGTTGAATGAGCCTGCGCCCTTGATATTTTCACGGAGTGCTGCAAAATCGGAAAGGGTCAGCGTGTCGCTTTCAACCCAAACACATTCAGCGTGATTTTCCACAATAAGCTCGGAAATCTGCTCGTAAAGCCTTTTTTGCAGTATAACATCGCAGTCGGTCACGATGTCGGAGGCTTTCTCGAAATATCTCGAATCTATAATAAGGTATGCATTGCTTTTGAAAATGACAAGAGTTCCTGCGGAGGACTTCATTCCTGTGAAATAGCGCCTGTTTACGTCTGAAGTGATAAGCGCACAGGCATTTTCGGGAAGGTTCTTACGGAGAATTTCTATTCTGTTCATACGTTCTGCTCCAGTATTGATTTAAGGGCGTAAAGTCCCAAGATGTAGCTTTCCTTGCCAAAGCCTGCTATCTGACCTGCGCAGACTGGGGATATAACGGAGTGGTGGCGGAATTCCTCACGCTTGTGGATATTGGACATATGCACCTCGATAACGGGTATCTTGACGGCGGCAATTGCGTCTCTGATAGCATAGCTGTAGTGAGTGTATGCACCTGCATTCAGGACTATTCCCGAAAAATCAAGGCGTGCGGCGTGAATGCGGTCGATTATCTCGCCCTCGTGGTTGGACTGGCAGCATTCGCAGGCATCAAAGCCCAACTCCGCAGCCTTTGCTGTTATCTCGGCGCAGATGCTTTTGTAGCTGTCACTGCCGTATGTTCCCGGCTCTCTTTCGCCGAGAAGATTGAGGTTCGGTCCATTTATTATAAGTACGTTCATAGGTAAAAATTCCTTTCACAAGTTGGCTTTAATATAATTATAATTCCAATTTCGGAGAATGTCAATATGAAAATAAACCGTTGAATTTGCTTTTTTACAACAAAAACAACGGTTATTATTAACTGATACATCTTGACAATTCTGACAAAATATGCTAAAGTGGTTAGCAAACGATAACTAAAAGCATCAGTAATATTCTCGAATGTTATTTTATGAAGATACGGAGGATACAGTATGAGTTTACTGTTTAGCATTTTGAAGCCTATTGTCAAGAAAAAGATCAAGGGCAGCTCTCTTCATCAGGAGGAGAGCTATGAGGAATTTAAACAGGTATCTTATGATATCCAGCAAAAGTTTAAATTTGAACTTCCGAATATCAAGGGCATGGAATTCCGTGATGAACAGCTTGACGGCTTTCATATCATTGTGGGAAAAAAGGCGGGCAGCAACCCGAAGAATGCCATAGTTTATTTCCCAGGAGGCGGTTCACGCCGCTGGCAGCTCCCGTTCAAAAGCTCCGAAAAAAATTACATAGAGCAAACAGGTGCGGAGCTTTGGATACCCCTTTATCCTCTTATACCCGATTACGATCTTCTGGACGAGGCGGATTTTACCATACGTATGCATCAGAAAATGCTGGAGCGTTTTCCTGCACAGAATATTGTCTGGATAGGCTTTTCCGCAGGAGCAGACCTGCTGCTGCGTGGGGGACGGCATATTATCCAAAAGTATAACGATATTCCGATGCCAGGAATGATGATACCCTTATCCGGCTCAGGACTGCTTATCAGTGATGAATCCAAAAAGCGTATGCGTGAAATTGACCCAAGGGATATTATGCTCCGCTGGGATATTCCCGATAATATGATAAAATATTATGACATAAACGGCGATATGCCAGAGTATATACTCAGCAAGCCCCATGAGGACGATTATACGGGCTTCCCAAAGATAATTATGTATTTTGCGGAAGACGAGGTCTTTTCGGGCATAGCTCCCGATTATGAAAAGTCCTTCAAACGCTGCGGTGTGAAGGATTATAAAATAAATATCGTGCCAAACGTATTTCACGGCTGGCCTGTTTTCACATTTGTAAAGGAAGGCCGTGAAGGTGAACAGATGATTATCGGTGATATAAACGATTATTTTAAGAAAATTGACAGGCACTGAAGCTGAACACAGTTTATAAGCATTATCCAGTTTGATAAATGCTCCCGCACCGGTATTGGTGCGGGGGTATTTGCAGGTATAGAAAATTATATATTTTTGCTGTCAAGGGACTTGTCTCTGCGCTCTATAAGCTCTGCCTACAAAAGCACAGCGTCCATTGCGGCAAGCTGATTTCCGCAGCAGCAGTGATCTGCTCCAAATTCACGCTCGGTTATCTCACGGGCGGTAACGGAGCGGGCATTTTTCAGTATCAGCATCTGCCTGCCGATGCCCGCGCGGCAAGCCATTGTGTCCTTGCTGCCGCCGATGATAAGGTAATCCTTTGTGAGCTTGTCGGCAACGGGGCGGAGGTCTATGGCGTGAAGATATTTTATGAGCTTATATACATTCGTTGTTCCGAACCTGTGAAAATATGTGCGGAAAAATGTCATTCCCTTGCCCTTTTTGGCGGCATAGATAATATTTATTAGCCAGCCGAAAAGGAACAGGATAACATTCAGCAAGCCCCATACAAGTCCGTTTACAAATGCATTGTTATGAAAATTCATTTTAAGGGCACCGAACTGGGCAATGCTCACACATTTTGTAACTCGGTCATCAAATGCAGAGGCTCTGGGGGCGTAAAAGCCGCCAAGGGACTGACCTATCAAAATGGCGTTATGGAGGTCAAAATATTTTGTCACCGCCATTACAGGCTTTTCCCATTTGATAATAAGGGGAGCGCCGTGGAGACGAATGCATTCGCCCTGTCCCGGACCCTCGAAAAGATACACGTTATAGCCCTGCTCACGGAGATATTCGCACTCGGCGAAAAATTCCTCATAGCTTGAGTCAAATCCGCCGTGCATAACGATATCACCCTTGGGCTTATCGGCATTGAATTTCAGTGTGGGCATCGTGTAATTTTCATATGGCACATTTACAAGCTCGACAAGAGGGTGCTTGCCACTGAAAAATCAGCATAATATTCAAAGAAAAGCTCCCTTGCCCTTTTCCAGGCGGCAAGACCGTTCGGGTCCTCCCAGTCGGTGAAAAATTCGGACATTCGGTAAAGTGCCGCTGCATTTTTTATGTGCCCATTTTCAAGCTCAAAGTCGCCACGCTTTTTCAGGACGGTGTAAAAATCGGCGGCTGATTTAATGGTATTTCCGATTTCCTTTGCAACAGCAAGGTCGCAGCCGTCCATATTAACAAGGCGGTTGAGCTGAAAGCTGATGCTGGGGTCATTATTCAGCTTGTGCATTCCCATGGGTATTTTTATGGACTTTGTGATATCATATTTTTCCATTTTGATCGACCTTTATCAGAAATTTTCGCTGAGGAATTTTTCGATTTCCTTTATGTACAGATTCGCACGCATAAGCATTCCCAGATGTCCGCCGTAGGTCTCCTTTACAACAGGGTTGGTGAAGATATCCACAAGCTTTTGGGAGTCGGATTTTTCAAACATATCGTTTTCGGGGATAAGCACCAGCACCTTTCCGTCAAGATAGGCAAAATCGCTCTTTTTGAATTTTTCCAGCTTGTATATATATCCTGTTGCCATTACTGCACGGAGATAGGAATATCTGTAGCTCTCGTCCTCACCGATGCATTCAAAAAATGATACTGCATAGGCTTTTTCTTCGTCGGTCTCGTTTCTGAAATGCTTTTGCACCGCCTTGATAAGCGCAGGCTCAGCTTGTCAAACTTCACGGTCTTGATGTAAAGCTTCATAAGCGGGAGAATATACTGTTCCTTTTTCATTCCCGCAACATAATCGGAATCAACGGTCAGGGTGGTCATCATAATAAGTCCGCCCACCTTGTAATTTTTGGCATAAAGCTGACCGAGAACGCCGCCGTCGCTTATGCCGCAGAGTATGGGCAGCGATATTTTGAGCTTGTCAAAAAGCTCTTTGAGCAATACTATCATTTCTTTGTTTTTGTAGACCTTAACGGGGTATTTCATCATTACCACACGGTAATTTTTTTCAAGGGCTGACACGTAATTTATCCATTCCTGCTGCGTGTCGATACCGTTCAGAAAAACAATGGTCTGACTGCCGCTGCCGCTGTCGATGACAAGAAACTCGTGCCCCGAAACGGTCACGGGCTTATAGCTGTGGGTTTTAAGAAAATCTCTGTATTCATCTGAAAAATTTCTCATATTATCTCTCCCTTTCCGCTTATGTAAATTTCAATGGTATGCAGTAATATCCGGACGCTGTTTTCAAGGGACGCTATGACCATTGTGTCGCTGTGCTCACGAATAGCGTAAATGGATTTAATGAGGTTCACAAAGGTTCCCGTGTCAACGCCCTCACGGACATCGCTTATGAGCGACAGCCAGAACAGTGCTGTTTTTATCTGCATATCAGGGTCAAATAAGACCTGCTTTTTTATGTGATTTTTCAGCCAGTAAAAATCGCTGACGGTGAGACCGTTCATCAGGTCAAGGTCGGAGTGGAGATACTCGTTGAAAAATTCCATAAATTCGTGGGTTGACATCTGAGTCCGTCCGTTCAGCTTTTTGAGCAGCATTTTCTGAGTTTCCTCACTTGCGTATGCTGCTACTTCGAGAATAAAATCCTCTTTTGAGCCGAAGAAAAGATAGAAGCTGCCTTTTGCTATCCCAACGGCGGCGGTGAGCTTTTCGACGGACATTTTCTGCACTCCAAGCTCCTTGCTCAGGCGTATCCCCGCAAGGATAAGCTCCTGTCTTATTCGTTTTGATTCTTCCTCTGTAAATGCGTTCGGCATAAGTTCCCTCATCTCTGTGACCAAATTCATATATTTTGGTCACAGGATTATGTTACCATATGCTAACTGAAATGTCAATAGCTTTTTTGTTGTTTTGTTGCTTATGCTTAGTTTTATATAGATAAATTCATCGTATTTGTACAGAACGAATTATGCGGAAAGGTTATTTGAATTGATATTTGTTTGGCAGTTGCATTATTTGGAAAAATGTGATATAATAACAAGGTTAGTTTATTTTGGGAGCGATATTATGAATGATGAAATAAAAAATGATGAGCTGCCCTCTGAGGAAAATGCGCAGGATACGGAAAACGATGAGGACACCCGCCCTCCCGTTGACCCGAAAAATAAGCTGTACACCTTTATTTCTCTGCTGATATTTGCGGTGCTGTACATCGGCTGGCAGATTATCAAGGAAAATGTTTATTTTTCAAGTGCTCTGTATGCAGATGATTTTTCCGAGGAGGAAAAGGCTGCGGTCATAGCGGAGATACCCTTGTCACAGGAGATCGAGGGGGCAGAGCTGAGATATGCAAGGCTGCACCAAAACTTTGACGGCAACAGCTTTTATGCAGCGGTTTCTCTGCCCGATTTATCCGAATATGAGGAGTTGTCGGAGGCGGTGCTGACATTTCCCTACGGCGACCCGGAGTATGACAGCCGCCTGACTGTTTATCCCGATGCGGACGTTGTTCCCGATTATGTTTACGGCGACAGCTATGTTAGCACCGATGACCCGAGGGTGAGCTGTATGATCTACGGCGAGGGCGACGGCTATATTGCGGTTTTTCGCATTGCGGATTATTCGGGAAATATAAAAAACAGGGTCGAGGACTGGGAAAAGATCCCTGTAAGATGAGGTAGTATGATCAGAGATTTTTTGGTTTCGGCTGCGCTTTTTATTATAAGCTGTACGGCTATTGCGGCTGATGTTGACGCGGACAGCTCGCAGTTCGGATATACTGTCAAGGGCAGCTCACTGACAGTATTTGTCACCGACGGCGGCGAGGGGGATTATGAGCTGAGCACAGACGGGGGAGAGAGCTTTTTCAAGGCGAAAATGCCCTTTACGTTTCCAAGTCTCCCCAACGGTACATATCAGCTCCGTGTGAAATACGGAAACGGCGAGCTGTCCGAAGTGAAAACTGCAATTCTCGGAAAAAGCGGCATTCCTGCGGGCAATGAGATATATCTTGCGGTATCGGGATATGCTGAGGAAACCCTCGGCGGCGGCAGACTGTCAGTGAAGATAAAAAATTACGATGAAGAGAAAAATTATTTTCTGACGACCGACGGCGGCAGGAGCTGGCAGCCTATGGCAGAGGAAGAGACTGAGATATCGGGGCTTCGTTCGGGAGAATATGATGTTATTGTCCGATGTGCGGGGGAGCCTGCGGTGGCTTCGAGAAATATCACCGCAGAGGTGCCTGTGAAAAAGCTTTCGGGCAGCACTGCACTTCGTGTCCCGATGATAAAGCAGCTTCCCGAGCTTCCCACTGGCTGCGAGGTCACGAGCCTTTCAATGGCGATAAACAATTTCGGGATAAAGATAAACAAGACTGTTCTTGCCGATGTTTTCCTTGACAAGGGCGAGTACCGCAAGTCGGATTACAGAAAGGTTTTTGTGGGCGACCCGCGTGAGATAAAGGCATATGGCTGCTATGCAGACGTTATCGTAAACTGTGCGGAAAAGTTTTTTGCCACCATTCCCACAAGGAGCTTTGAGGTGGTGAATCTGACGGGCTGTTCACCAAAGGCGCTGTATGCATATACGGATATGGGCTATCCCGTTATCGTGTGGACATCTAACAAGATGCTGCCCACCACCGAGGGACCCAGCTGGACGGACAGCGAAACGGGAAATATCGTTTCCTGGACAGGCAATGAACACTGCGTATTGCTCACGGGATATGATATGACAAAAAAGGTCGTTTATCTCAATGACCCGCTTTACGGCATTGTTTCCTTTAAAATGGCGGATTTTGAGGAACGGTTCTATGACCTTGAACAGCAGGCAATTGTGATATCTGAGACCACCGAGAAATAACCTTTTTTATGCGTTCTACACAAAATTTTCAGAAAATTAACAAATGCTTTTGATTTTTGTGATAAAATAAAAATAGAATAATTCCCCGAAAGGCGGTACATATATGGACACAAAAATTCTTCTTGAAAGCGGTACAAACGAGCTCCAGCTCCTTGAATATACTGTGGGAAACAACAGCTACGGCATCAACATCGCCAAGGTCAGCGAAATTATGACCGATCAGGAGATAACTCCCGTTCCCAACGGTCCAGATGTGGTTGAAGGCGTGTTTATCCCAAGAGACAAGCTTATTTCCGTTATCGACCTCCACAAGGTCCTCCACGTTCCTCAGACAAATTCCCGAAAGACCTTTATCGTCTGCCGCTTCAATCAGATGCAGGTGGCTTTCCACGTTACGGCCGTAAAGGGCTTCCAGACAATTTCCTGGTCGGATATCGTTGAGCCTCCCGCTGTTTCGGGCGGTCAGGACGGAATGGGAATTTCCACGGGCGTTGCAAAGATAAACGGCAAAATTCTTATGATCCTCGATTTTGAAAAGATAGTTGCTGACCTTAACCGCACCAGCGGCATTGACGCATCGGGTCTCAGCAGTGAGGACAGAGCAAGCATTGATGCAGGCAACAAGCGTATCGTTGTTGCGGACGATTCACCTTTCCTCAACAAGATGATAACAAGCACGCTTGCCGACACGGGCTTCAAGAATGTTGTTTCATTCCAGAACGGCGAAGATGCGTGGGATTATGTGAACACATTCAAAAACCGCTGCACGGCTGATGATATTACGAGCAATATCGCCTGTGTTATCAGCGACATAGAGATGCCGAAAATGGACGGTCACAGGCTTACAAAGCTTATTAAAGATGACCCTGTGCTGAAAAATATTCCCGTAATTCTCTTCTCGTCCCTCATTGATGAGCAGATGATACAGAAATGCAAGGCTGTGGGTGCTGATGCGCAGTTCTCAAAGCCACAGATAAGCGAGCTTATCAAGACGCTTTTGAAGCTTATTTCAAAGTGATATTAAAAAGGCTGTTGCAGCACATAACTGCAACAGCCTCAGTCTGTCGAATAACCCCTAATTCGCAAGCGGATTAGGGGTTAAAAAGTATA
>CAMBJF010000096.1 GCA_945867875.1 uncultured Ruminococcus sp.
AGGTATGGCTTATACTACAGCAAGCAATGTTGCCAAGTGGTTCCTTGCCAGAAATCGTCAAGAAGAGGTAAATGGAGCCGATGGAATATCGAACTTAAAATTGCAAAAACTTCTTTACTATGCACAAGGTTGTACCCTTGCAATTACAGGCAATGCATTATTTGACGATGATATTGTAGCCTGGAAGCACGGACCTGTCGTTGAGTCAATATATCACGAATACAAGCACTTTGAAAGCGGAAGCATTATTCTTGATGATCTTTCCTTTTCTTCTATGTCTAATGAGATTATGGGAATACTTGAGAACGTTTATCAGATGTTCGGTCAGTTCTCAGCTTGGAAGCTGCGTAATATGACTCACGAGGAAACACCTTGGAAGTCAACAGCAAAGAATTCAGTAATTGATGTTCAGAAGATAAAGCAATATTTTATGGAGAATTATTTAGCAGATGCCTAAGCTTAAGCAAAAGATACCACCTTTAAAAATGACAAAACCGACTCAGCCTGTTAAGGTGCCTGATAAACCGGTTTTGTCATTTGCGTACTTAACCACAAATAGCAAATATAATTTTGATTATTTTGGTAAAGATAAGCATAATAGAATAACAGCAAAAGCAGAGTTGATAGATCGTCTTATTCAACTTACTCAGGAAACGTGGGTGTATTGGCAGAGCTTGAGCAAATTTCAAGGCGGTCTTGAAACACTTAAAGCAAGTGATATATGCTTTTCTCCAAAGGACTATGAGTTTTCCGAAGATGAAAAGGTTATCGTATTCAGATTTTGTTCCGGTGATTATAGAATAATCGGCTTTCAGAATTCTTCATCACCCACATATTACATCATAGGTTTTGATTTTAATTATTCTGCATACGATCACGGATGATTATTACATAGGGACTGTTGATACGTTCAGCAGTCTCTATTTTCATTATGTTTTTAAATATTTGCCTGTCGAATTTAAAAGTTCGGCAGGCTTTTTTATTTTCTCAAAAAAATTTTTCAAAAAATAGGTACTTTTGAAAATTCGGGTGTATACTGAAATTGTGATTCATTGGTTTTACTCCCAAAGCCGATAGCGATAGTGCATTCGTGCGCTGTCGCACTCATCGGCGAAATATACCAAAGGGGTGTATACAATTGTGGAAAGCAGGGTACCACGTCCTTGCAAGCACGGCGGCTGTAGAGTTCTTACAACAGAAGGCTACTGTGAAAAGCACAAGACGAGTGCTAACAAGAACAGACTTTCTTCATCTGCAAGAGGTTATGGACGTAAGTGGAGACATGACAGTAAACTATATCTGGCCAAACATCCGTATTGCGCCGAATGCGAGAGACAGGGCAGGCGAGAGCTTGCAACCGAGGTCGACCACATTGTTCCACACAAGGGAGATATGAAACTTTTTTGGGACCGCAAGAATTGGCAAGGCTTGTGTCACACTTGCCACTCGGCTAAGACAGCAAGAGAAGACGGAGGCTTCGGCAACCGCTGAGCCTATCCCCCCTACCCTTCAAGGTTAAAATCGTGTCAGACGTTGACCGCGTCGGACCTCTTTACGAAATTTTTTCCCACATCAGCTTTTTTCAGGGAACGGACGACTTTGAGTTAGGAGGCACTCATGGAAATCTTCAAGAAAGTTTACCTGTGTGACGGCTTAGGCTGTAAGGCAAAATGCGAGCTCAAGAATAAGCATTGCAAGCATACAACAGATGCAAATCACGCCAGAATTAAGGGTGAACGCACCTTTAAACTGCTTGGCGATACATATTTTGAGCTTGATCCACAGGATGACAGCTCTCAGGAAGAGGTGAGATAATGCCTACACCAAATAAGCCTGCCGTAGTGATACGTGCAGAAGGTCGTTCCCATAGAACCAAAGCAGAATTGGAGCTTAGGGAAAAGGGAGAAGCTGCTCTTGCTACCGGTGAGCCTATGAAGGCTCGCAAAGAGGTAAAGGCAAACAAGAAAGCAAACAGCGAGTTTAAGAGAGTATCAAAGCTCCTTGAGGGTATTGGAAAGAATGACGCCCTTATCGAAGGAGTAATTAACCGATATTGTCAGATTACCGCTGAGGTGCTTGAGTTTGAGGAGAAAAGAGAAGAATTCTCAAAAGGCATATCACAGCTTCAGGAAGCGTATGAGGATGATGCTCTTGCAAACCCTGATAATTTCGACAAGCTCAAGAATAAAGCTGCTGATATGTCAGCCTCTAAGTATGATCCTCAAATTGAAGCTCTTAACAAGGACTTCATTGCCAGGGTAAATGCATTTCTGGAAACTCTTCCCGGAGCTGCAGAAAACACGGGAGTGCAGACTGCACAGGGATTTATATTACCACCTACCATTCTCCATTCCATACGATGAGGTTTGTATTCTTTGATGATTCGTCTTATCTCGCAGAGGATATCTTTGCCGATGATGATATTTCCCTTGTCGAATGAGTATAAGCCAAAGTTTCTTAAACACCTACTGTGCATATCGTATGTATAGCAGAAAAATCCAATCACTTTATCACCGTCAAGAATTGCATATCTGTAATTAGTACCGTCAAACTCATTTGGAAATTCAGGAAGGCTATAACCATTCCACCCAGAGTAGAATATCATTTCGTTATCGTAAATGTGATTTTTCAGACCATTTATTATTGCTTCTTTGTGAAGCATTGCAGGTTCTAGCATTATTAGTCAGTCCTCCTGTTCCAAGCCTTGATACAATCCGCAACAGTATCTGTACTTCCGTAGTATCCGTCAATGATATATTGGCGTGTAGCACAGCCGCAATCATTACATTTGATACAAGCAGTATGAGCTGATATATTACCGTCAGGGATTTCTTCCTTGGATAAAATAGCTTCACCTCCGCAAAATGGGCAGGGCAGTAACTTTATTTCATCCATTGCAATCCTTTCACCGGAACTACAAAAATCATTGGCGCTTACGTTTGTATGTTCAATATTGTCAGTGTAGCTTCTTCTCAATGCACAAATTCCGTCAGCGTGTTCATCAATAATTTTTGCGGCATAAAGCATTTTTTCATTGTGAAAGAACTTGCAATCCTTACATCTCACAACAGGCGCAACATCTTCTGCAGACATTTCATCAATAGCGTTCATAGCACCTATCATGTTATTATCATCTAAATGCTCATAATGTGCTTCGTGCTTCATCTCGGCTTATGTAGTCTTGCTTATCCATTTTCATATGGTGCGGAAATACTGCTCTCGACTGTATTAAACGGAATAATTGCGTTGATTATTGCTTCGATAACAAACACTAAGGTACTCATAAAAGCTCTTGCGTTTATCGGGAGAGGTCAGCTTTGTTTCGGTAACAGGCTGTCCGAACTGATATTCAAAGTAGCCGTTATTTATCCTGCGGTCGCTCCGTTTCTGTTTGGAATTGTAGCGGTCAACAGCTTCGGCAAACAGGCTGTCATACGCTTTACCGATAGGCTCACGCACAAATACGATATTATTCTTTGTTCGTGCAGGGTCGGTGTTCTTTGTATGGAATGCTCTGTTGTTATGACCGATACTGCCCTTTCCCTGACAGATTGATATTGTTCTTGATGTCACGATAAATTTCACCTCCTTTCTGAAATATCACTTGACAATATACTATAAGGTGTGGTATAATATCAAGTGCTGCAACAAATGCCTTTTAGTAGATTTGCTGCAAGGTATATTATAGTGCACAATAGTGTATTTGTCAATACTAAATCGCTATTTTTCTTCAAAAAAGTCTCAATTTGTATTACATTAACAATAACAGGAGGCAATTTTTATGTTTTATGACCAACTAATGAAGATATGCAAGGAAAGAAATGTAAAGCCAACACCGCTTGTGAAGTCCCTGGGACTTAGTGCAGGCAACCTTAAAAGGTGGCAGGAGGGTGCAACGGTCAATTCCGATATACTTATGAAGCTGTCCGAATACTTTGGTGTTCCGGTTGATTACTTCTTTGAGGATTACTCCGATAACGGTGGTGATTCTGCCGAAAAGCTTGAAGGCAACTCTATGAGCAAGGTGTATAATGTTCTGAAAGCTCACCCCGACCATATTGCGAGTATGCTATCTGGACAAATGCCGTCGGGAGCCGATCTTCTCAGAATAGCCGAATACCTTAATTACTCTGTGGATGCACTTGTGCCTGAAAGTGTATCTGTGGGAAATGCCAAAACAGAAGATTCACTTCTCAGCCACATTCCGCCTAAGGATATGGTTCTCAACATTATGACAAAGCTGGCGGCAACCGAGGAGTACAATTATCTGCAGGTGAGCATTTCCAAGATTGTGATTTCCAACCTTGCGAGGAAAAATATTCAAAAGAGCAAGCTCGAAAGTCTGCTGCTTTCACAGAAAAAGCTGGACGAGCTTTTCGACAATGACGTTGATCCTTACAAGGCTGCGGCATTTAACATTTCCGACCTGGTGAGGATTTCCGAGGCGTTCGACCTGAGCTATGATTTTATGTTCACAGGTGGGAACAAGTGATAACAGAAACAGCCCGGCTGCATTTTCGGTTCAGTGCAGCAGGGCTGGATTTTTTTATCAGGGGGGGTACGCTAAACTGCGGCGGAGCCGTAAAGAATTACTTACGCTCGGCGTAAGTAACGCCATAGTACTTATGACATATCCCCCAAAACGTCTGCGGACATTTTGAGGGCAATATCATAAGTACTGGCGCTCTCCGAGGGAGTTTTCGAAAAACAAATATCAAGTAAATATGGTGAAATCATAGATAGCGTTTATTGACTTTTTTATATTATTGTGATACAATAAAAATGGATAAATGTCCATTCTTAATTGGAAATAGGAGTTGCTATGCGATACATTGGCGGAAAAAATCTTTTATTAGAAAATATCAATAACGTAATAAATGATGAAATTCCAAATGTTTCATCTGTGATTGATCTGTTTGCCGGCTCAGGTGTAGTATCTAACAATTTCAAATCCATTGGGTATCGTACTATCAGCAATGATTTTCTATATTTCAGTTATGTTATTTCCAGAGCTTCTATTAAGTTAAACAAAAAACCGTCATTCAAGAATCTTGGAATATCGGATCCAATAAAATATCTGAATGATTTGACTATCGCTGATACGGAGTATAGCATTTCTGATTGCTTTATCTATAACAACTACAGCCCTGTCGGAGATTGTAACAGAATGTATTTTCAGCCTGAAAATGCAATGAAAATAGATATAATACGGTTGACAATAGAAAAATGGTACAAAAACAATCTGATTACAGAAGACGAATATTTCTACCTACTTGCTTCTCTTATAAATGCAGTGCCTTTTGTAGCAAATATTACAGGTGTATATGCGGCTTATCTTAAATTCTGGGACGAGCGTACATATAAAAAACTTGAATTAACAGCGCCTGCCATTATAAGCAATGGCAAAAGAAACGAGTGCTACAATACGGACTATACCAATTTGCTATCAAAGAAATGTGATTTATTGTATGCAGATCCGCCGTACAATTCAAGGGAATATCTTCCCAATTATCATATTCTTGAAACCATTGCACGGTATGACTATCCTGAAATACACGGGGTAACCGGTATGCGGAATTATGATAATCAGAAGTCGGTATTCTGTAAAAAAAATACAGTAGCCTCTGCATTTGAAACAATGATAAGAGATTGTCAAAGCAAATATATTTTGATAAGCTACAATAATGAAGCTCTTTTGTCAACCGAGGAACTTTCAGAAATATGCAGAAAATATGCTGTAGATGAT
The DNA here is from genome assembly GCA_945867875.1 of uncultured Ruminococcus sp. GTDB lineage: Bacteria > Bacillota > Clostridia > Oscillospirales > Ruminococcaceae > Huintestinicola. The sequence continues at coordinate 5,747 of CAMBJF010000096.1, forward strand.
AGTTTCAAGCTATTTGAATATGATTATATAAGATATAAAAACAAAATTCCCAATAACACTGATGGACTGAAAGAACAGTTATACTTATTAAGGAGGCGTTGATATGGCTGTCAAAGCACCTTTTAACTATATCGGAAATAAATACAGGATCATAGACTCTATTCAGGAGTTTTTTCCTGAAAACATAGATACTTTTGTGGATATTTTTTGTGGCGGCTGCGATGTAAGCATAAATACCAAAGCAAATAATGTTTATGCAAACGATATAAACTATTTTGTTATAGGTATTCTTGAAGAATTTCAGAAGCACGATGTGGATTATATCCTTGAATATATTGACAACACAATAGAAAAGTGGCAGCTCAGCAAAACAAACGAATGTGGTTACAAAGCATTTCGGGATCATTATAACCAGAGTAAAAATCCTCTGGATTTATATGTACTTATGTGTTTCAGCTTTAACTATCAGTTCAGATTTAACAGTAGTCACGACTATAATAATCCTTTTGGAAGAAACAGAAGCAGCTTCAACGAAGTAATGCGGAATAACCTTGTGCTGTTCAAACGTCAGATCGAGGGTATTCGGTTTTCTGCATTGGATTTCTGTGATTTTGATTATGATTTACTTAAACCCGGTGATTTCATCTATGCAGATCCGCCGTATCTGCTCACCTGCGGAAGTTATAATGACGGCAAACGTGGTTTCAGAGGCTGGACTGAAAACGACGATTATAATTTATTGCAGATTCTGACCGAATTGTCCGACCGTGGAGTGAATTTTGCTTTGTCCAATGTAATAGAACATAAGGGACTCACTAATGATACGATTATTGATTGGGCAGCGGAAAATGATTATATAATTCACGGAATAAACTTCAACTATGATAACTGCAATTACCATACAAACAATCGTGAAAATGTTACCAAAGAGGTACTGATAACAAACTATTGATCGGAGGGGCAAATATGGCTGAAAGAACATTCGGCTGGGTGCAAGAAGCATATACTATTGCCAATTTAAAGAATGTGGTGCGTGTTTTTGTGCCCGATTCCGCTATCAATAAACTATTGAAAACAGACAAGATCCCACGTCTTATTACTGATGAATATCATAAAGACGAGATGATAGAACATCTTAATACACCCAAAATGAATATCCCATATACTTTGCTGAAGGGTAAGGGTACTCCGAAAGGCTACACTCGAACCAATGCCCCTTGCTCCGGAATTATTCAGGCAGTATTGCCCGGTCAGCGGAAAGAATACCAGAGTGATTGGCCCGCAGATTCGTTTCTCCGTTGGGCAGTAAGCATAGGTTTTCTTGATTATGACCGTGAAAAGGATACTTGCAGTATCAGTGAACTCGGATATAGATATGCCGTTTCCGAAGATGACAGCAAAGAAGAGAAGGAGATATTGACAGAAGCGTTTTTGTCATATCCTCCCGTATGCCGAATTTTGAGTCTGCTTGAAAGCGGAAACAGTATGACAAAGTTTGAAATTGGCTGTCAGCTTGGATTTGTAGGAGAAGCTGGGTTCACCTCTATTCCACAGAACCTTATTCTGCAAGGGCTGAGTGCTTCTACAACATCTGAGGAAAGGAACAAACTGTTATCTGATACCGAGGGAACATCAGACAAATATGTTCGTACAATATGTGCGTGGCTTAAAAGTATCAAGTGGGTTATGCAGGTGCCTAAAAGCGTGACAGCTGATTTGGGCTATATGACGCATACAGATACTATCCCACAGTCATATCAGATAACGCTTGAAGGCAAGAAGATATTGAAATATGCCACAGGATCGTCAAAGTACAAGCGTATTGATAAACGAGTTATGTGGGATATGCTTGCAACAAAGCCTTCGGACAGAAATTATCTTCGTAACCGCCGAACATATCTTATAAAGTATTTATCAACGACATATCGCAGCTTAGATGAGATAATTGCTCATTTACAGACAAAGGGAATGGCTGAAGATACGGGAACTATCTCCGATGACATACAAGGTCTTATAAACATTGGCATTAACGTAAATAAAAGCGGAGATAAATTTAAGATAATGGATAGCATTATCGGTCTTGAAATTCCCGACAGCGTAAAATCAGTCGGTGCCGTAAAATCCGATCTGTCCTTGCTGAAAGACGATATACGAAAGAAGCTTTCTCATATCAATCATAAATATCTTGTGCTTATTGATCTTGGATTTGACGGGCAGGCAGACAGAGAGTATGAATTACAGACAGCTGACCTTTTAACAGGCGAATTGGATTTCAAAGGCTCCAGACTTGGTGACACTCGCAAGCCCGATGTTTGTGTTTATCACGATACGAATGGATTGATAATCGATAACAAGGCTTATGGTAATGGCTATTCTCTTCCTATCAAGCAGGCTGATGAAATGTTCAGATATATTGAAGAAAATCAGAAGCGTGACAAGGCACTCAATTCCAATGAATGGTGGACAATCTTTGATGATGCCGTAAGTAAGTTTAATTTTGCCTTTGTTTCCGGCGAGTTTACAGGAGGCTTCAAGGATAGAATCGAAAATATCAGCAGGCGTTCCGGAATAAACGGTGCAGCTATAAATTCGGTAAATCTTTTGCTGTTGGCGGAAGAAATAAAGTCCGGCAGGCTCAGTTATGCAGATGCCTTTGATATGTTTGAGTGTAATGATGAAATAATTCTCAAATGATAACTTAGAAGATCTTTATAAAC
>CAMBJF010000097.1 GCA_945867875.1 uncultured Ruminococcus sp.
ATAGCGTAGCGTCTCGTGGGCTCGGAGATGTGTATAAGAGACAGGCTCAGAAAGGGTCTGCACACGGGGGATAAGGGTCTCCTTGGCGATGCGTGTGTAGAGCTTGTGGAGATAGGGCACAAGGCTTTCGAGGGTCATTCCCTCAGGAAGATAAAATACCCCGTCAGTATAGCCGTATGGCTTCTCGTTCACCACGGGGCACAGCCTGCCGAAAAGGGGCAGCTCTTTCGGCGGAACGTTCAGCCGCTCATTTTTCTGCTCCGTGCGGAGGTTTGCGGCGGCGGTGTGCTTTTCTATCCAGTCCGCTTTTTCGGCAATGAACTGTTCTATTTTTTCAACTGAAAGGCGGTACGGCGCACGGACAATTAACCTGCCGTCCCTGTCGATGTTCAGGGCAAGGGTTTTTCTGCTGCTGCGGATAAGTGTGTATTCCAAAGGGGACATCTCCTTAATAATATTAATTAATAACATATTGGTTATACAATTATATCATATTTCACCCGGTTTTCAAACTTATATATGTAAATTTTGATGAATTGCACTAAATATCAGGACAGGGTTGTGCGAATGGGAGAAAATCAGAAAGAGAGGCTTTATTTATTGACATTAACAGATTTTAAGAGTATAATAAAATCAAGGTAAAATATATCTTAAAATATCATCACACAACCTTAGTTAAGGAGGAATCGGCTATGAAAAAGAGCAGTGCTATGAGCATAATTCATTCGGTATTTACGGCAATTGAATTTACAGCGGTCTTTTTGATGGCTGCGATGATAGTTGTCTGCGGAATAATCTTATAAGTATGCTTATCCCGAGCCGTTCTTTGAAAAGAGAGCGGCTTTTTTTATTTGTATCCATAGATGAAAATTTAATGAAAAACGTTGAAATCTGCGGCGAAATGTGATATAATAAAACAAAATATGCCCGTGTGAACGTGGGATATGCCCGTGTGAACGCAGAATATGTCCGTATAAACAAAGGCAGCGAGGTGAGAAAAACGGAAACAGCGGTTTTTGCCGTTACAGGCAGCAGAAGCTTCCATAAACTGGAGCTTTCAAAGGCTCTTCTCAGATTTGTGGAGTTTGATTTTACTTATTTCTGGGAGCAGTGCATCGAGGCGGGAAGAAATGCCCGTAAAACAGGCAGGATATCCCAAAATCTTAAAAATATGGCGATGAATGCGCTGGTGAAGTGTCACCCCTATGTTGAAGCCTGTGCTGCAACGGAATTTGCCGATGTTGTCCTTGACTGCATAATCGCATATATCTGCCACTCTGAGGGTATCGGTCTCGAAGAGCTGTGGGCAAGGTGCATATCCCCGAAAAGCCTTTACGAAAAGGCTATTTTCAACCGTGTCAGCGAGTACAAGACGGGCAGGGGAATAAACCAGTGGATAAACATTGTCCGTATGCAGGAATACGCCCGCTCGAAGATAAAATTTGTTTATGAGTGCGACTCCAACATTATGCTCCGCCCCGAGGATTACCGCACCCGCAGCGAGTATTTCGACCTTGCTTTCAGCGTTGCCGCCAACGAGACGGGCTGCCCTATGGACAAGCTGCCCTCCGTTAAGATGTACACCCCCTCTTCGGTTCCCGATGCGGTGTTTATGATGGGAAGAATGTCGAAAAATATCTACCGCCGCCTGTCCGATGTGCTGGGAAGTGCGGAGATGTGGGAGGAAAAGGCCCTTAACGACCACAACCGTGACCAGACTGCCCTCGATGCTTTCAGCTATGTCAAGGATATGCCCCGTCCCGGTGAGAACGATATGAGATTTGCCCTTGAAGCGGTTATGGAGCTGCCTGATACCGTGTATGTTCCCGACAGCTTCAAGGCTTTGATAGACCTTGAATTCACCCTTATGCAGCAAAAGGGGATATATCTTTCAAAATGCCCCCGCTGCGGAAGATTTTTTGTTAGAGACCTTGACGAGAAATCACCGTACTGCAATAGGGTAAATTCCAGCGGAATGACCTGTGCCGAGCAGATAAACGAGGAGCTTGGCATTATTGCGATGAAAAACGGCGAAGCTCCCAAGACTGAGGAAAAAGCGCCTGAGACTGCTCCCGAGACCGTGCCTGAGGAGACTGAGGAAAAGCTCCCCGAGGAGCATACCGAGTCTGAACATACTGATGAGCAGGAAATGTCTCCCGAACCCACTTATGAGCCTGTGCCCGAGGAAGAGCATCACGAGCCCATAATGATACCAAAGGAGCTTGAAAAACGCTGCCAGCGTGTGTATAATATGCTCTACAAGCGCATAGGAACTCTTATGACGGAAAAAGAGTTCAGAGAGTGGTCGGGATATCTTTCCGATACCAAGCGTGATATCCGTGACGGCGAGGCAGAAATTTCACAGATGGAGGAATTCCTCGATTACTGGGAGACTGCTGTGAGAAAGCAGTCAAGGAAGCGCAGACATAAGGGCGAGCCTGACACGGCGGCTCAGCCTGAGACTGATGTATATCACGAAAGCCACGGCGAAAACGGGCTTAGCAGTATGTTCGACGAAGCTGTAAAGGCGGCGGAGGACAAGGAGGATTCGGGCATATCCCCCGCAGGAACGGAGTCTGCTCCCGAGGAACGGAGCTTCAAGCCCTTTAATCCCCCGAAATACAGCACTGTTCTTGAAGCGATGATGGACGGAAAGTATAAATCAGATGAGCTCCTCAGCGATGCTCCCCTTGACAAGGCTGTTGATGACAGCGACATCACCGTCAACGGCAGAAAAATTACCCTCCCCAACTGGGAAAAGATAACCCGAGAGTGACCCGTCAGGAGATGATGAAGTGGATTTTATAAACGAAGCCGCCGCAGTGAGCGGGCTTGCCGATGAGATAGTCAAGGGCGGCGTGTGCCTTTTCAATGCAGTGAAATACATCTACTCCATTGCCGAGGAGAGCTTTTACACCGTGAGCATAAAGGACGCTTTCAAGATAGTTCTCAACAACATCACCGACACTGATTCCCTCACCGCTTTGGGACTTCGCATCGACAGTGAGAGCTGCGGCGAGATGCTTGGGGAAGAGTATGAAAAGGTATTGCCTCTTATGGTCTACAGCCTTGCGGTAAGGATCCCCGTACTCAAAAATCTGAGAGGCGCCAGCGGTCCTATGACCGATGACCAGCTTTACAAGGTCTACAACGCAGTTATGGCAAAGGGAGCGGAAAACTACAAGGAAGCCGTTACCGAGAGCTTTATGGAGATAAAATATCTCGTCCGAAAGGGTAAGCGGCTGCCGCCGTACAACGCTGACTGGTTCAAGACCTATATTTATACGAATGTCCCCTCCCTTGCGGAGATAAACAATAAAAATATGTTCCTTTTAGGCTTTGCGGACGTGCTTTTTGCAATGTTCTATTCCTGTCTGGAGGAAAACCTTTTCGAGAAGATAAAGGAATATTCCGCCGATGATTTCGGTGACAGCATTGAAATTTGAAACACAGAGGAGAAGCGTTTATGACCATCTACTTATGCGGATTTATGGGCTGCGGAAAGACCACCGTGGGCAGAGTTTTAGCGGATATGCTGGAGCTTGGCTACGAGGATATGGACGCATACATCGAGAAAAAGGCGGGTATGAGCATTCCTCAGATATTTGCCGAAAAGGGCGAGGACGCTTTCAGGAGAATGGAGACTGAGGCGGTGACAGAGCTTGGAAAGGCAGGGGGAGTCATCTCCTGCGGCGGCGGTGCGATGCTAAAGGACATAAACGCCGAGACTGCCGCAAAATACGGCACTGTAGTCTACATAGATGTGCCTTATGACGTGTGCTACGACCGAATTTCGGGCGACACCAACCGCCCCATAGTTATGGCGAATACCAAGGAATCCCTTGAAGAGATATACAACGACAGAGTGCCTCTGTATCTTGCACATTCTCAGGTGAGGACGGACGGAAACAAGTCCCCTGAGGAAATTGCGGCGGATATAAAGGCAAAGGTAAACGGCTAATAACAGCACAGCTTTTTTAGAAAGGAAAGATCTGATGTCAAAAATATATTCACTGGGTCTGGATATCGGCTCTACAACAGTTAAAACAGTTATCCTCGATGAAGAGGGAAAAATAATCCACGCCAAGTATCAGCGCCATTTCTCAAAGGTGCGTGAGACTGCTGCTGAGCAGGTGGCTGAGATAGGAAAGGAATTTCCCGATGCACAGTTCCACCTTGCAATAACAGGCTCAGCAGGTCTGGGACTTGCCACAGCTGCGGGACTGCCCTTTGTTCAGGAGGTGCACAGCGCATTTATCTCCGTTAAAAAGGACTATCCCGACGCTGACTGCGTTATCGAGCTTGGCGGCGAGGACGCTAAGATAATCTTCCTCACAGGCGGCACCGAGCAGCGTATGAACGGTTCCTGCGCAGGCGGCACAGGTGCGTTCATCGACCAGATGGCAACCCTCCTCGGCATCACTGTTGACGAGATGGACGAGCTTTCTTCAAAGGCTGAGAAGCTTTATCCCATTGCATCACGCTGCGGCGTTTTTGCAAAATCCGACATTCAGCCCCTTTTGAATCAGGGCGCAAGACGTGAGGATATCGCCGCTTCTATTTTCCAGTCCGTTGTTGACCAGACCGTTTCGGGTCTTGCTCAGGGCAGAGAGATAAAGGGCAAGGTGCTTTTCCTCGGCGGCCCTCTCACATTCATCAAGGGACTTCGCAAGGCTTTTGTGAACACACTTCAGCTTTCCGATGAAAATGCAATATTCCCCGAAAATGCACAGTGCTTTATGGCATACGGAAGTGCGCTTTATGCCGCTGAATCCGAGCCTGAGGTGTTCGGTGCGGCGGAGATCGCCCAAAAAATGAAGTCCGCAAAGGTAAATGACGACATTATCACAGGCAGGAGACTTTTTGAAAATCAGGCTCAGTATGACGAGTTCATCGCCCGTCACGGCAAGCATGACCTGCCCTTTGAGGATATCCGTACATATGAGGGCGAGGCATACCTCGGAATCGACGCAGGCTCCACCACCACAAAGCTTGTGCTCATAACCACCGACGGAAAGCTCCTTTATCAGCACTATGTTTCAAACAAGGGTCAGCCCCTTAATGTAATAACCGCACAGCTCAAGGAAATCTACAGCCTTATCGGTGAAAGGATAGCTATCCGTGCATCTGCCGTAACAGGCTACGGCGAGGACCTTATCAAGGCGGGCGTGGGCGTTGATTACGGCCTTGTTGAGACCGTTGCCCATTACAAGGCTGCATCATATTTCTGTCCCGACGTTGATTTCATCATCGACATCGGCGGTCAGGACATCAAGTGCTTCAAGATAAAAAATCACGCTATCGACAGCATTATGCTCAACGAAGCCTGCTCTTCCGGCTGCGGCTCATTCATTCAGACCTTTGCTCAGGCTATGGGCTATGATATCGCTGAGTTTGCAAGGCTGGGACTTTTTGCGGAGCGTCCCGTTGACCTTGGCTCCCGCTGCACTGTGTTTATGAACAGCTCTGTAAAGCAGGCTCAGAAGGACGGTGCATCTGTTGAGGATATTTCAGCAGGCCTTTCCTCATCTATCATCAAGAATGCGATCTACAAGGTTATCCGTGCTAATTCCGCCGATGAGCTTGGAAAGAACATCGTTGTTCAGGGCGGTACATTCCTTAATGATGCCGTTCTCAGAGCCTTTGAGCAGGAGATCGGCAGAGATGTTGTCCGTCCCGCAATCGCAGGACTTATGGGTGCATTTGGTGCGGCTCTCTACGCAAAGGAGACTGCCGCTGCGGAAAACAAGCTGGGCACAAACCTTATCACTCCCGAAAAGCTTGCTGATTTCTCATTCAAGTCCCGTCAGCTTAACTGCGGCGGCTGTACCGCAAAATGTTCCCTCACAATGATAACATTCTCCGATGGTCACAAGTTCATCAGCGGCAACCGCTGTGAAAAGGGTGCTGGCATCACCAAAAAGGAAGAGGCACCCTGCCTTTACGAATACAAATACAAGCTTATCCGAAGCCTTGCGGACAAGGGTGCTCCCGAAAAGCCCATCGCCACTATCGGAATTCCCCTTGTTCTCGGATATTACGATCAGCTTGCTTTCTGGACTGCTTTCTTCCACAGACTTGGCTTTGCCACACAGCTTTCCGCAGAGAGCACACGAGACCTTTACTTCAAGGGTCAGCACACTATCCCCTCGGACACCGTATGCTATCCCGCAAAGCTTGCTCACGGACATATCGTTGACCTCCTTGAAAAGAATGTTGACGTTATCTTCTACCCCTGCGAGACATACAACATTGACGAGGGTCATTCGGACAACAATTACAACTGTCCCGTTGTTGCGTATTATCCCGAGCTGTTAAAGGCAAATATCCCTGAGCTTAACGAGAATAATTTCCTTTATCCCTATATGGACGTTAACCTTGAAAAGCACATCGTTCAGACTACCTGCAAGATATTTGCAAAGTATGATCTGAAAAAGAAAGATGTAAAGGAAGCTTGGGAGCTTGGAATGGCAAATCTCAAGGAATATCACGAGGAAGTTGTTGCCAAGGGTGCGGAGATAATTGCAGAGGCAAGAAAGAAGAATATGCCAATTATCGTCCTCAGCGGTCGTCCCTATCACGTTGACCCCGAGATAAATCACGGCATACATAAGCTCATAACTTCCCTCGGAATGGCAGTTGTTACGGAGGATTCCGTATGTCATCTTGCTGAAACTCCCGTGCTCCACGTTCTCAACCAGTGGACGTATCATTCCAGACTGTACCGTGCGGCTCAGTATGTTACCACTCAGCCCGATATGCAGCTTGTACAGCTTGTATCCTTCGGCTGCGGCATTGATGCTGTTACTACCGATGAGGTTCGTTCAATACTCGAACCTAAGGGCAAGTTTTACACTCAGCTGAAAATCGACGAGATAAGCAACCTTGGTGCTGTCAAGATAAGACTCAGAAGCCTTGAAGCGGCTATCAAGTCGGCGAAGAAGTGATATAAAAAGTTTAGCCTCTCTTTCGAGAATTTTCGGAAGAGAGGCTTTTGCGTTTGTAAACTGTAAGGGACGGGTTTCCAGTCCCGATTTTCAGACACGTGAGAATATGTAGGAAAATTTCACGTGTCATTATGCATCTTTTTCTTAATAAACTCTATCAGCAAATAAAACGGAAGCACCGTAACGCTGAAATCAAGCAGACATAGCAATGCCAGCCATTTGCAGGGCGACAACAGCCCGCCGAGAAGAAAAATCACAAAGGCTGTCCCCGGAACGCCCGAAATATGTTTATGCTCTTTCCTGCTCTGCAAAGGTGCGGCGATATATGTTATCACCCAGAAAATCAAACCGACTGCAAAAATCGCTGTGCTTATGACCCATTGTGCCTGCATCATATATTCCCCCTTATTGATATGTCAAACAGCCCGCCTAAAAATTCCTCTCTATCTCATACCCACGAAAAACCCTTTCCTTGGGCTTTTTTCTTGTCCTCCGCTGTGCAGCTATCTCAAGCATACGCTTCCTGAACTCACGCCGCCTTATCTCACGCTTTTTCTGCTTTTCGGAGCAGAAAATTATCCTTTGCGCAATTCTCTCCGCATAAAAAAAACTGTCGGGGAATGCCGCCTGAGTGACTGTAGTGCCGCCGTATTCGTTATACCAGCCGTAGTCGAAATCCGCACGTCCGTTTTCGGTGCACTCATAGTCAAGCCACATTGCAGGCTCTTCAAAATAGCGTGCCTTGCCCTTGATTATCACGCTGTCACGTCTGCACGTTACCTGCTCCACATCGCTGAGGTCCATTACCCACAGCCTGCGGTATGCCATAAGACCGTTGTCCCCCGCAGAGCTGCGGACGTATCGTGACACCACAAGCTGCTCGCCTAAAATTTCAATATAGGTGTATTTTTTATGCCCCGCAAGCCTGAGATTTGATATCACCATAACCAGCAGGGAAACGGCAAAGCTGTATGCACAGGTGATGAAAAAGCAGGCAATGAACAGCCTGAAAAAATCATCGGGGACTCCTCGGCGTATTATCAGCAGATATATCATACTTAGTGCCGCCATTGCGGTAAGTGAGGGAATATTCACCGCAAACATAAGCCTGTCAAAGCCGTGTGAAAGCTTTTTCACGTCGCAGTGTATCATCTTGTGCAAGGGGTATCCCTCCTTTATAGAATTTTAGCCTTTGGCAAAACTCTGCAAACGCAGTGATAAAGCGGTTTATAACACAATCTTTTACAAATTTTATCTGATTTGGTGTTTTTAACTTATCAAGGAAGCAAATATTATAAAACAAATAAAGTAACCTAATTGATCAAGGATAATGTGCGGCATAACCAAGCTATAAAATAATAGCTTATCTACCTTGCTATTTATCATTTTGAAAACACACCTTGCCAAAACTATACTTATTCCTAAATTAAAAATATACCATACGTTTTTATCAAAAGAGTGAATTCCATTCATTATTACAGGCACTAAAAAATCAACAAG
>CAMBJF010000098.1 GCA_945867875.1 uncultured Ruminococcus sp.
ACATCGTTATGTAATCGCCTATCCCGCCGTGATTTGGGGCAAAATTAAAATACTGCATATTGTCAATATCATCGGCAATTTTTATCCGCACATTCCACCCCTCACCTATGTCAACTTTATAAAGGTATTCAAGCTCATCGAGCATTTTCACCCTCTTGTCGCCGCCCTCGCCGCAGCCAAGGATATACCCCGCAATAAAGCTCATTTACTCCTCCTTTACAAGCCTGATGTTCTTCTTCTCACCGTCCGACGATACATCATAGCTCAGTTTGTAAGCCGTATTTCCGTAAACAAATTCCGTCACCGTGTCCGAAAGCTTTTTGATGCTGTCAGGCATAACATTGTCCATCATCACTCCGTCAAACTGAGTTATCCTGTCGCCCAGCGCAGAGAAAAAGGAAATGTCCGCCTTTCTCAGATCGGTGCCGCTGTCGCTTGTGAATCCCACACCCTTGTCCGTAATGACCGTGCTGCCGTATTTCCTGCCTCCCTCGATTTTTTTCAAAAGCTCATATCCCATAACATCGGTGTAATCCGACTCGTCCTCGCAGATGTCCGCCGTCTCCGCCTGAGCATAAACGCTTGCCGCCCCGAAGAGTATGACCGTCTTGACGGAAATAAGCCCGTAAATATCCCCGAACACAAACTCCGTCAGACCGCAGGGTGCAAAGGAGATATCAGCGTGAGAGCAGTAAAATGATCTCCAGACCTTTTTAGCTATTGCTGACATAACGCTTCCCGTCCTGTCCTTGTCAAAAAGCTTGCCCGAAAGCTTAAGAGACCTCCTGAAATCACTTCCGCTGCCCGCCGAAAATACCTCGCCCGAAGCCGTGTTCTTGGCATATACCGCCTCAAAAGGACCTTTCTCCGAATGGATATACAGTGGAGCACTCTCCGAAACATTCACCCCCACACTGCCCGACATAGAAAACAGCGGAGTAAATCTCAGCTCCTCATCATCAGAGCAGTGCCATACCCCAACACCGTTTTCCGACAGCATTTCAAGTATCTCCCTGCACTTTTTTCCGTGAATATCGCTGTAATAAAGCCATTCCACCGCAGGAAAGCTCAGCTCATAGGGCTTGAATCCGCACTGAGAAGCAATATCCCCCAGTACCTGAGAAGTAACAAAAGGCTCCTTGTCCTCCGTGTAAAATCCGTCCTTGAAATCATTCTCCGTCATTCTCATTCTGTCAAAAGCCCGTATGGTAACAAGCCCGCCCCGCCTGCTTATGCTGCTTATAAAATGGGGACAAAACTCCATATCCGCCTTTCCCGAAACCCTGAGTCTTACCGCCGCATTAGGCTGAAAGCTGTCCGCCGTGGATATGGTCATAATAAGCTCCGAGCTTACAATGCCCTTAACAGGCATATTTCCGCTTGACCTCGTGTTGTCGCTCTGCCGTATGAGCTTCATCGAAACAATGTCCCTGCTCCTTATGGCAGTCCCCCCAACAGTCACATCATAATCATTCAGGCTAAAGACAGTCCTCAGGGACAAAAGCAGCGTGAAGCTTTATCTCAGCTGTCCAGAACCTTTCACCCCCGAACACCCTGTTAAGAGAAAGCTCCAGCTTCACCCCCTTAAAATCCGCCGACCTCTCATCGGGAGCGGAGTATGTCACCCTGATGCTGTCGCTGTCAAAAGCCTTTGAAAGCCCCTCAGCCGTCTTGTCATCAACATCTGAAAGCACAGCCGACACCGTGACCTGATGCCCCGTCCTCTTCTGGACTTTCTCCCCGTAAATATTCACAAATTCGCTTTCCTCGTCATACACAGGAGCAGTCTCTACCCCATATTTGTCCGACGTGATAAACCTGCTCACATCAATATCACCTATTTTAAGATGAACCGCCATAAATTCTCACTCCCTTAACATACCGTAAAAACCGCCGTAACCGTTCTCCCGTAAACCTCCGAGGGTAGATCGCCCGCCTGACTTATGAGCATATACCCCTCAAAAGCAATATTGCTCCCGTCCGTGTAAACGCATCTCACAGGGACCCCGTTTTCGGCGCACCGCATTATCCTCTCCTGCACAGCGTCCCCTGCAATGCGCAGGAATTTCACCGTAATGCTGCCCCTCTTAGAAACAGGCACAGCCCTGTCCCCGTCAACATAGTCACGTATAACGATTCTTGGTGAAAAGTCAGCCATTACCGAAAAAACGCCCTCCGTCACCGCCGTGAAGTCATCAGCCCCGGCATCGCCGCTTTCCGACATATCTATCCCCAGCACAAACCCCAGCTCATCATAAAAGCAGCCCTCATCAGGTGCATTCACAGCCTCCGAAACCGTCATACCCTCACCCCTCTGTAAATTATCTCAATATCCCTCTCGACCCTTGCAAAGCCGCTCTCAGCCGCCTCCGCAATAACAGCGGGATATGGTGAACTCACCTTGATAACGCCCTCTCCCGAGAACATCATAAGCTTGTCCGCCGCCCTGTCAGCACTTTCCGTAAGCGCCTTTTTTCCCTCATACCCCGAAGCGGATATCACCGCCTTTAGCTTTACGATACCGCCGCTGTATGTCCTTACAAAGCCGCCGCCATTTTTCGGAATAATGCTCACATTCCCCTCACCGTAAGCATAAACGCCCGCCGCCCTGCAAAGAATTTCCATAAGCTCGTTGCCGCTTTTTATCTCTTTCAGACCCTTTCACCTCCCTCCAGTTCAAGCTCAATTATCCTGAGCCTGCCGCCGCCGTAATGATATCTCAGCTCCGTCACCCGAAATTCCTCATTCCCGATAATGACCGAACAGCTGCCTCCCGATGAAAACATCACATCATCGGGAACGCTCCTGCCGCAGTCATAAAACAGCCGCCCCTTTGAAATAAGCTTCTCTCCGTTCCTGTCAGCCCGTCTCTCACGGTAAAGCTCCGTGTGTATGTGCCTGAGCCGTGTCTCGGAAACGACCTCCCGTTCCCCGAAAATGTCCGCATCCCCAAAGCTTCTCAGCACACATTCCCCGTCAAGGAGGCTGTATGGCAGATGCTTCATTTACACCCCTCCGTTTCTCACCGTCACCCCTCTGAACAAAAGCCCCGCTTTTTCAAGGATAGCCGCCGCCCTCGGGCAAATGCCCCCTCTTTTCTCATAGCTTGCGGTCATATCGCCCAGCTTCACCGAGGAAAATCCCTCATTTTCCTCCATAAATTCCCCCTGAGCGCAAACCGCCCTGAAAAACTCTGTATCATCATTGTCCGAAAGCTCACAACCCATGATATATCCGCCTAAAATATCCGCCCCCTTGCGGATAAATGGCATAATGACCTCTTCCTCCTCAGAGCCGCCGAAAACCTCTCTGTAAAAACCGTAATCGGGATATGTCATTCTCATCACCTCCCTTCACCCCGAAATTTTGTTTATCACTCAGCCGCAGTATGGCAGTAAACGCCCGCCGCCTTGTTGGGATAAACCGCACAAATGCCATAGCTTCTGTAACCATACTTCCAGCTGTCCGCATCGGGATTGTTGGCAGGATTGATGATCTTGGGCAGAGCGTGCTTGGTAAACTGGATAACAGCCCCCTTGTGAACTATCATAAAGTTGATGTTCTTAGCGCCTGCCGCCTTGGAATAGCCGCCGCTCTCCTCGCCGTCAGTAACGCCGTCAGCCAGCTTCACAGCAGAGTAAAATCTTGACTGAGGAACAACGACCACATCAGTAAAGGAAGCCATTACCGCTCTTGACTTGGTAGTGTCCATATCGTCGATCATACCCTTCAGCACAGGGGTGATAAAGAGCACTCTGTCCTCAGAGGGAACCTCCGCAGCGTCCATAGCGGAAACCGCCTTTCTAACAGCAGCCGCAGCTGCCTCGCCGGTTTCAAGCTTGCCCTCAGCCTTGGAAATGCCGTCAGTGCCCGCAATAGCCGCAAATCTGAAAGCGTCAAGCTCAGGAACAGCCTTAGTTCTCACAAATTCCCCCGCAAGAGCGCCGAAAGCGATGCTCTGGCTCTCCTCATTGTCCATAGCGTCCACCGAGAACATTCTGCCTCTCTCGTAGGAAAACTTCACAGTCTCCCAGGTAAGGCTCACATCGCCGCTCACATAGCCGCTGTTTCTCGAATAATCCGCAAGACCGTCCATAGTGAGCTTGGGGATAACAAGCTCATTTGCGTTAGCCCCCTCTCTTGCAAGTGCAGGGTCAGACTCCAGCACAGCAGTCTTGGCATTTTCTCTGTAAGTCTCATCAAGGAGAGCTGCGTACTTCTTAGCAAGTGTAATAACGTTCATAATTTCATATCCTCCATAAATTTAAGTTTATTTTTGATGTAGATGTCAGCGTGCTCAGCCTTTAAGCCCGAAAGCACGTCTCAGAGCCGAGCCGTCATCAGTGAGCCTGCCGCCCTTTACCCCCGTGGTCATACCCCTGCCCCCCGCAGAGATACGTGCAAAAGCCGCCCTTGCCGCCTCTTCAAAATCCACACCGTCCTTTTCGGCGTAAAATCTTCCGAGACATATGATATCCTCCGCCATAGATGCAGGAACGCCTATCTCAGCGCAAATGCACTTGGCTTTCAGATATTCGTTCTCACTCCTTGCCGCCGCAAGAGCATTTTCAAGCTCATCCTCACGGGAAATATCACTTCCCTCATCGGGAGCGGTAATGTCCTCGTCCTCAGAAATTTCCGCCTCCTCGGCAGAAACCTCCTCCGTTATGATCTCCTCGTTCATTTCACAATACCCCTTTCCTTTTCGATTTTCTCCAGCTCCTTAACAGCGTCCTCCTCGGAGCATTCAAGCGCCGCCATAACAGCCGATACCCTGCTTATAAGACCCGCCTCTACGAGCCTTATGTTCCTGTCTATCACCTCACTTTTGTCCACCGTCTGCCTGTCCGAGAAGCTTACCCTCACATTCACCTCCTTCAAAGGAAGCTCCCCGCACATCTGACCGCAGCGTATAATGCATCTCACCGTGCTTTCGATAAGCTCCGCCGCAAGACAACGGTTGTTCTGCATCGTAATTTCCGTTCTCGTCTCCATACTCTTGACTTCCGCCGCCGTGCGAATGCCGCCTGAGCTGTTGAAAGCAAGAGTGCCCGAGGAAAGACCGCACTGGAAACAGAGAATGTCAAGCAGAGCATTGATAGCCTCAACGTGCTCGGAAACACGAAGCTCACAGGTGTTGTCAGTAATTTTAAGATCACTGTCCTCATCGCATTTGAGCGCCTGATACACCTCGTCATCAGCGTCAAAATATCTGCTTATCCTGCCCGTGTCAGGGTCAACTACCGTCCGAATGCAGGAACTCGGCACAATTATCCTCTTGCGCCCCAGCACAAACTCACGGGAAAAGCTGTCAAAAGCAATGTCCAGTGCCTTAAGTGTGTCCGTGCAGTTTGCAAAGCAGCTAAGCCCAAGAAGCGACCCCTCCGACAGATTGTTGTCCCCCGCAGGACGAAAATATGCAAACATCGGCACGTCCATTTCGGGAAATTCGTCCCTCTCCGAAAGCCCCTCAAAGACCTCCTCCACAGGCACCTCCGCAGACATTGACCCATTTCTGACCTCATAAAGCTTTCTGTCAATAACAACGTGGCCGCCATTGATGCCGTGGTGCTCAAACAGGATAAATTCCCTGCCCCCACGCAAAAACCTGCTTCCGAAAACGCCCTCGGAAATGCCGCCTCTGCCGCTGCCCGTGGGAATGAAGTCCTCAGCGGAAATATAGTCAATGCATACCCTGCCGCCGTCGATGTAGATCTTCATCGCCCCGCCGCCCAGTGCATAAGCCCTTGAAAAGAACGAGGGAGCCTTTTCCCAGAACCCGTTTTCCTGGAGTATCTTCATAGCATATTCCTGCTGAGCCCTGTCATCGCAGAAAATATCCGCCTGACTTGAAAATGTAAGCCCCGCAAGACTGTCACAGAGCACCTTTGCGCACCCGAGCTGAGCCATACGCCTCTCACCCTTGCCGTAAAGCCCCGATTTTTTCACATACCCCCAAGGCGGCTCACCCCTGTAAATACTGCCGCAAACCTCTATCACATTTCTGTAAAACTCCTCCTCCATAGGAATTTTCAGCTGCGGGAAAGCCTTAGCCGCCCCGAAAATGATACTGCCCATTTCATCACTCCTTTCATTATTTCTGAGCCGCAAGAATGTCGTTCATTCTCCTCTCCGTGGAATACTCCTGCGCATCAAGGCTGTCCACATTCACCGACCCGTCATCAAGCCGCCTGTCCGTGCCGCCCTGCTCCCATACCGCCTCGGAGAAAGCCTTAATGGTGTTCACACATCTTGCAGCAATTTTGTACTGACCGCAGCTCATCATAGATGTGTAAAACCTTATGCGCTGCCCGATGTCCCCCTTTCTCGCATTGTGTATCTCCACAGGCAGCCGCTCACGCCTTGCCGCATTCTGAAGCCCCCTTATGAGCACCTGTTCCGCACTGTCGCAGTAAACATCTCTCAAACAAGGATAACTTTTCAGACATTTCCTTATAAACCTCACAAAATCCCTCTCCAGCTCAGCAGGGGAGACAATGCCCTTTTTGTAATACTCGTCAAGGGTGATTATTTTTTTGTACCCCGCAGTGTACCCCGTCAGATTGAACGCTGTAGCCGAACCATTTCCGCCGAAGTCCACCCCCACATCAGCCATAATTATGTCCCCGGGGTTTATCCTTTTGAGAATAAAGTCACCGGTCGAATCCGCAAAATCTCTGTAAATGACCCCCTCAGCGCTTATCCACTTCCCAAGGATAAATCTGTCATAATAAACACTCCCCGCATAATTCAGCTTCAGCGTCCGCACAAACGACGGCATCAGCGTGGGATTATCGTCAATGGTGAAATGAGAAGCCCTCACCGACCCGTTTTTCACCCCCTCGTCAATGAACCTTTTCAGCCAGTGATTTGGCGACGCAGGATTGCAGCTCCCGTCAAAAATGGAATTTGGCCTGTCAAGCCTCGACATTATCATCTTAAAAACGTCCTCGTTCCACGTTGTCATCTCATCACCGTAGCAGTATGAAAGGCTCAGCCCCTGCATCTTGTCCGCACAACCGCTGCGGTACGCCCCGAAAATGAAGCATTCTCTGCCGAAAAGCCTTACCGTGCCGCCGCTTTTTACCCTGCCCACCAGCTTTTCCCCGAACATCTGCCGCATAGGATCAATAATGTTTCTCGCCACACTGCCCTCAGTGTTACCCACCAGCGCCACAGCCCCCTTGCCGTCAGCCGCCAGTATCCTGTTTGGAATGCGGTAATAATCGAGATAGGTTTTCCCCGACCTCACCGCCCCCACCGAAATGTTCCACCTCTTCGGCTCGTGGGTGGATATCCTCATAATTTCTTCCTGCTTAGGAGTCAGAAACAATTCCTTCACCGAACACATCACTCCCCTCAAATAAGCTTCTCAGCTCCGCAATAGCCGTCTTTTCGTCCTCGTCCTCTCCGCCGTAAATGCCGCATACCCGACCCAGAATTTCCAGCGCCCTCAGCTTGTCATAAAGCTTTATCTCAATTCCTTTCGTGCCCGCCTTCACCGAGCATAACGCCTTTCTGCTGTCAGCGGATAATTTCCCCGTGTCGGTGAGAATAATGACCTGCTCACCCTTTTCGTCCACAGCGACCTTGGCGAATTTGGAAAAATCGGAAAACGCAATAGCCGCCAGCTCATTCAGCACAGCCTTCTTTGTTATCTTCCTCATACCCTGTCACCTCAGTATTCGTAATTGTCCCTGATGAACTCCCGAAACTCCCTGCCGTACTCTCTCAGAAAATCAAAAAGCACGCTTTCCGTCACCTCCGAAGCAATTGAATCAGCGAAGCAGTCGAGACACATATCAAATCTCCCCACCTCTTCCGACAAAACCTCGTCCCCGCACACAGGGCATACACATTTTTCACGAATGATCATTTCAAGCACTCCTCTCTAAAAACATATGTTCGATATAATGGGTAAAAAAATATCTCTGTCCCAAAAATCCCAAGCCACTTTAATAAAGCTAAAACTTATGTTCTACTATAAAGCACTGCATTTTCGGAACATCTGTTTGATGTGTTTATATAATAGCACATCTGTTCCTGAAAGTCAAGCCTTTTTTGCAAATTTATAAAAACTTTGTTCTATTACACAAAAACATATGTTCTAATTTGCGCAAAATTAATAAAAAATGCCCTACGTAAATAACGTAAGGCAAAAAAAATACAACATTTGACATAAAAATACAATTATGTTATAATAACAACGGCTGTCGACTCTTTCCGGCTGGAAGGAGGTGCACGGAATTGTATTTATTTTCTTTCATATCGTCCGTAATGGCGAGTGTAGTGGCATACTACTGTCTCTTATACACATCTGACGCTGCCGACGATATGCAGTGTGTAGA
>CAMBJF010000099.1 GCA_945867875.1 uncultured Ruminococcus sp.
GGTAAATCAGCTGGGATATATGACGGGTATGCCAAAGAATGCGGTTTGCAGAGTTACGGCAGGCGTTTTTTATCTCGTTGAAGCCGCCACGGGAATAAGCGTTTATGCAAACCGTCTCACCTGTCCCTTTTTCGACAGGGAATCGGGAGACAACGTAAGGCTTGCGGATTTTTCCGATTTCAACACCTGCGGCTCTTATTTTATCCGTGCGGGCTACAGGCGTTCGGACGTTTTTGAGATTTCCGCCGAGCCTTACAGAAATATCCGCAGGACTGTTCTTGACGGCATTTTCACCAACCGCTGCGGCTGTGACCTTTCGGCATACGGCGAGCGCTGCGGCAGCTATGCACATAAGGAATGCCACACAGACCCTGTTATGAGAAACGGCATTGCGGCTGATGTTTCGGGGGGCTGGCACACAGGCGGAAGATATGAAAAGGACCTGCGCAGTGCCTGCCTTACTGTTGCGGATATGATATATTCGGTGAAGCTTTTCGGTGAGAATTTTTCCGCAAATGAACGTGAAAATATCACCGATGAATGCAGATGGGGTCTTGAATGGATACTCAGAATGCAGGACAGGGACGGCGGTGTTTACGGCGGAATTTCAGGCGGTGACGGCGAGACTGTAACACCTGAGGAGGACGGCGGCGAATACAGTTTCAAGCCTCAGAGCTGTTCGGCGGCTCTTATATTCACGGCGGCGGCGGCTCTCGGTTCGGTATTCTTTGAAAAGACCGACAAGGCTTTTTCGAGGAAGCTGAGACAGGCGGCGGAGCTTAGCTGGATAGCGGCACTTCGCACCGATGAATATGAAAACTACTGCCGCAGACTGGGCAGCACCTCGGAAAACGGCGATGAGCTCAATGCAATTGAGAGCGAATTTATGTGGGCGATGTGCGAGATGTACGCCCTCACAGGTGAGAAGAGCTTTGAGCAGATGATAAATGAAAAATATATGCTCTCCTCTTTCCACGGCTTCGGATATTCTGCCTGCGGCGGCTTTGCGGCGTTGTCATATCTTATGAACAGCCGCACCCATGACCGCACGGCTGAGGCATTCATCAGAAAGCGCCTTACGGACAGGGCGGACAGAATGCTCATTGCGGTAAATTCCAGCGGCTACCGCACGGCAAGGAGCGCTGACGGCGGATATACCTATGGCAGTAATTTTGCGGTGCTTTCGGACTGCATGGATTTTATTGCGGCGTATCTTATCAGCGGCGAGCAGAAATATCTTGAAGGTGCTTTTGACCAGTTAGGCTACATTTTCGGAAAAAATCCTATGGGTGTGTCCTATGTTACGGGCTGCGGAAATGAAAGCTGCCGTATGCCGTTCCACGTTATGAGTATGGCTATGGACAATGATGCTCCCGTAAGAGGTATGGCTGTGAGCGGCGCAAATTACGAGCGCAGCGATGAATACTCCAAGTGGCACATTGAAAAGGGCACTCCTGCCGCAAAGTGCTATGCGGACTGCGAATGCAGCACCTCCACAAACGAGCCGTCGGTTCATTTCTCGGCTCCCATCATCTTTGCTTCTGCCTTTTTTGACAGGGTGGGAAAGGGTGCGCTGACGGGAATTTGATTTTACATATGGTATAAACTTGGCTTTAATATTACAATTAGTAAACCCTCTGTCGGCGGCGGCAGAGGGTTTACTGTTTATATGTTTGTATAATTATCCTAAAATATAACTTACAGTATAATTATTCCGCTGTGAAGTAAACTACCTTGGACCGGAAATCGCCTGAGATGTTTACGTTGATGCCGCAGTTCATGAGAGCTGCGCCTGTGTGTACCTCGCCTGTCTCGTGGTTCTTGTACTTCCTGTCGGGGTCAAGTCCCTTAAGCTTTATGCGTCTGCTGCGGTAGTTGGGTCTGCCGAGGACCTGAACGAATGTGAATACGGCTTCGCTCTTATCCTTTGCAACGAACATCCAGGCGTCCCACATATTGTCATCAAAAACATTGCCGATGCGGTACTGGTCGCCTGTGCGGACGAGGGGATTGTACTTCTTGAACATCTCGATCTGTCCGGGAATTTCGTTTCTGTCGGCTTCGGGAATGCGTGTAACATCAAGCTCGTAGCCGAATGTGCCCACCATTGCCACATTTCCTCTTGTGGAGAAGGGTGTGCTTCTGCCCACGGTGTGGTTGGGGCAGTCGGAAACGTGTGCGCCCATTGCGGAAGCGGGGTAGCAGATAGATGTGCCGTGCTGGATCTTAAGTCTCTCGATAGCATCTGTATCATCGGAAGTCCATATCTGAGGAGAATAGAAGAGCATACCTGCATCAAAGCGTGCGCCGCCGCCGGAGCAGTTTTCAAGGAGAATGTGAGGATAATCGGTTGTGAGACGGTCCATTACGTCATACACGCCGAGAACATATCTGTGCCACAGCTCTCTCTGACGGTTTGCGGGGAGGGCGTTGGAGCCTACCTCGGTGAGCTGACGGTTCATATCCCACTTGATGTACTCGATGTTTGCGCTGTCCAGAATCTTTCTCATCTGACCATAGATGCAGTCACGGACTTCCTTGCGGCTGTAGTCGAGAACATACTGCTGACGGCTCTGGGTCATAGGCAGTCCTGCGATCTGTATTGCCCAGTCGGGGTGTGCCTTGTAAAGCTCGCTGTCGGGGGATATCATTTCAGGCTCGAACCAGATACCAAACTTCATTCCAAGCTTGTTTACCTCGTCTACAAGGTGCTTAAGACCGCCGTCAAGCTTCTTTTCATATACGAACCAGTCACCGAGGGAGCTGTTGTCTGCGTCTCTGTGACCGAACCAGCCGTCATCCATTACCAGCATTTCAATGCCGAGAGCAGATGCCTGCTTTGCGATGTCTATAAGCTTTTCGGTGTTAAAGTTGAAATATGTTGCTTCCCAGTTGTTAATGAGGATAGGACGGCGCTTGTCCTTGTATTCGCCTCTGATAAGGTGCTGTCTGTAAAGGTCGTGGAAGGTGCGGGACATTTTGCCGATACCCTCATCGGAATATACCATTACAAGCTCGGGAGCGGTGAACTCTGCGGATGGTTCAAGTCTCCAGGAGAAGTCAAAGTGATTTATGCCCATAAGGAAACGGGTCTTTTTGTGCTGAGTTACCTCTGCCTGTGCAAAGAAGTTGCCGCTGTAAACGAGGTTGAAGCCGTATGCTTCGCCTATATCCTCATCAGCTGAATGAGACACGAGAGCTGCAAAGGGGTTGTTCTGGTGAGAGGACTCGCCCTTTACGGAATCTATGCCCTGCTTGCCGTGGTGGAGGCGGCAGCGCTCCATTACACGCTCTCTTGCCCAGGAGCCGTTGAGGGTGATGAAATCATACTGATCTGAGTCGAAATCAACGCAGGCGGAAAGAACACGTCTAACATCAAAGGCTTCGCTGCCCTTGTTTATGAGCTTGACGCTTCTTGTGACAACGTCAAGGTCTGCGAAAACGGTGTAGTAAAGGATAACGTTCAGACCTGTGCGCTTGTCTTCGAGAGTTATTGCGATAGTCTCGGCTTCGTTTTCATCGGCAAAGGTTGCGGGGAGACGGACGGTGTTGTCTTCAAGCTTCTGCTCGAGCACGGGCTTGCCCTTGGTTATCTCATAGGAAACATACCTGAGGTCAAGTGCGGACATTCCCTTGTTGTCCATAAGCATAATGGCAGGCTCTCTGTAGTCGCCTGTGCCGTGAGCGGGATATTCAAAGGGAGTGGTGTCCATAAAGGTTCCCATATCCCTCTCGTTTACCTTGGGGACAAAGGGATTTTCGTCAAGTCTGAGGAGGTAGGAAAGATCCTCGTCGTCGGCACGCTTGCCGTAGTAAATGTGGGCAAGATGTCCGCTTTCGAGAGCTGCAAAGGCATATGTAACGCCCTTGCCTGTGAGGGTGAAGAGGGTCATTTCCTCGGTGAAGGTCTCGTTGGCGTTTATCTGCCATTTCCAGTAGGTGTATTCCTTCCTGATCTTTTTGGCTGTGATAAGGCTCATTGGTTTTTACTTCCTTTCGGTTTTATATTTTTATGATTCATCTTCTGCCCCCACGTCCGCCGCCGCCGTGGCTTCGTCCGCCTGAACGGTGACTGCCCGAATGATGGCTTCCGCCCGATGAGGAGCTTCTTATTGGGGTGCGGGTTGTACAGTCATAGCTGAAAATGTCGTTTTTTATGTACATATCAACAGAGCTGTGCTCCAGATATGTGTTTGCTGAGGGGGTGGTATGGGTCTTATACCTGTAAACTATGATGCAGATGACGATGGCAGACACTAAAAGACCTGCTAAGAGGAAGATTGACAGCTTTCCGATACTTGTGCCGTCATATGTGACCGATGTCTCAAAAGCGTCGCCCAGCGGCCCCACGGAGGGGTCACGTTCAACGGTTCCTGCAAGGTAATATTTTTCAAGGCTGTCATAGAAGGTGTTCAGATTTTTTACGTCCTCATAGTTCATATAACAGCGCTCGCAGGCGTCCATCATAGTGTTGAAGCGCTGGGAATCAAAATAATCCAGCACATTGCCGTCCATTGCTATCCAGCGGTAGTCAAGGTCGATGAGATACACCACTGATGATGAATCAGCGCCGAATGTGTCATCGTAATACTGTTCCGCAAAGTCGCAGGCATCAACGCCGTCTGTGCCGAAGCCTGTGTCGGTGGTTATGACGGCTATGTTCCAGCCTGTAAGGTCGGCAACCTCCTTTTGACGCTGTTCAAGCTCTGCAAGCTCGGAATCTGTGTATATCCCCGCCATATCGTCTATCCCTGCGGAAATGGCAAGGCATTTTGCGGCGGGCATTATCAGAAATGCGAGGAACAAAGCTGCAAATGAAATCATCTTTTTCATAAGCTCACCTCACCCGAACAGTCCGATAAGGACGAAAAACGCTGTTATCGCCGTGCCCAGCAGTGCAAGCTTCGGGATTGAAACGGGCAGTATTCCCGATATCTTTCCCGTCTGACCGTTTAAGGCAAAGAAATACTTTTTGCCGTTATGTATATAGGTCATAAACCAGACGGGCAGCATTGCATAGTGCCAGTCGGTGCGAGTCATACGTATATTGCGGTTTCGGCACCGTGTGGAAGTGTAGCCTGTAACGGAGCTGTCAAGGAAATCCGCTGCGCCGCTTTCGATACGGGCTTTTATCCTGGATACGACCGCTGCCTTATCCACATCGTATTTATCGGCATAAAATCCGCTGAACCAAGTCATATCAAAGGGAACGGCACCGTCATAAAAAAACGGCTCAATAGAATCCATAAGCTTATCGTCAAGCTTTTTTGAGCCGTCGGCGGGAACGCCTGTGTAGGTCATTCGGGCGGCTCTCGAAACATCGTAATATTTCGTGTGGGTCATACGATAATCCCCTGAGGTATAGCTGTGAATGATTCGGGCATCGTAATCGGCGGAGGCATCAACATCGCAGTCTGCAAGCCAGAACGGAACGTACAGCCCCACAAGCTTTTCAAGCTGTGCTTCAGAGCGGAAGCTACTTTGGATAAAAAGCTTCTTGCCGCACCACTTTTTGAACTCCCTTATTGCAGTTTCCCTGTCAATTTTAAACGGGATTATAAGCTCAGGGGCATAGGCTCCCTCCACCCGTCCTTTCAGTGTAACGGGGCTGTGGCAATAGTGGCAGAATGAGGCTGCTGTATTTTCATCGGCTACTATTTCAGCTCCGCAGCTGCTGCATACATACAGCCTTGTGTGCTCGGAAAAATTATCGTCTGCCTGCGTGCGCTGGTGGGTCTCGCTGTGGGCGTTAAGCTCCTCTGCGGTGAAGTCCGATGAACAGAAGGCGCAGACAAACCGCCCTGTTTGGGGACTTAACACAACATCTGCGCCGCAGTTCGGGCACTTATGCTGAACGCTCTCCATAATTTTTCACCCCTTTTATTCTCTTACGATATCGTCGGATTTTTCTTCGATATAATGCTCGGTGACTGTTCCGAAGCCACGGGTTATAAGCCCTGTGAGCCAGTACAGCACCACTCCCCATATATTTGTCCAGATAAATTCGGGAATGAATATGTGTCTGAAAACCATTCCCGAATGGTCAAATTCCCACAGCCGATAGAAAAAAAGATAATGAAGCACCGACTGGATCAGTATTACGGAAAAATCGAGCCAGAGGAAATTAAGTATATGCCGTCTCAGGATATAATGGAAAAGCAGAGATATCATCAGGCAGCTCCACATAAGAATAAGGGCGTTGAAGCCTGTGAGAGTTCCCGAGGCGGAGTCAAGGAGAAGTCCGCACACGCAGCCGTAGAGCACCGAATCAAAGGGCGATTCCCTCACCGCATAGCACACGGCGCAGGGTATGAGCAGCACGGGCAATGTTCCCACCGTATTCACCGAGGAGATGAACACGTAGCAGAATGCCATAAGCAGGCATAAAAGGGTCTGCCTTATGATGCAGTTACGGCGCTCCTTTTTCTTTTTAAGCTCAATGTTCATTGGCTGTCCTCCGCCTTTTGTCCCGTTTTTATGGCGGTGACTTCGTCAAGGGAATAGTCGGTTATGACAAAGACGCTTGTAATTGTGTTGGGGTCCTCCGCTGGGATTATTACGGCAAATTTTGACAGACCGTTCTGCTCCATTTCCACAGATTCCACTGTGCCGATGAGCTGTCCTGCGGGATAGTTGGCACTTCCCGAGGTGACTATTACGTCACCCTCCCTGATGTCGCTTTCCTTACTGATGTAGCTCATACGTATCCTGCTGTTTATGGCAAGGTCATAGCCGCCCTCGGCTATTCCCTCGGCTTTGGTGCGCACGGTATATACGCCCACGGCAGTTTTGGGGGAATAGAGCGTTCTCACCTTGCTTGTAGAGGGGGAGACCTCGAAGCACACGCCCACTATTCCTGTTTCGGTGACAACGGGGTCGCCGGGCTTTATGCCGTCATTTGCGCCCTTGTCAACTGTAAATGAGCCGTAGGGGTCATTGGTGGTTCGGGCGATGACGGTGCAGGGCGGGGAGAATTTATAGTTATTATATTCCTCTTTCAGCTCCAGCATCACCCGAAGCTCCTTGTTTTCCTCAAGCACCTTGTCATAGTCGATGACATCATTATACAGTGCATTCAGCTGGGCTTTCAGCTGCTGATTTTCATTATAGTATTTCTCGGCGTTTATGACCATATCGAGGGAGCGGGAGACCTTATCGGATATGCTCGATGACAGGTTCCTCACAGGCTCGAATATTACCTCGAAAAGATAATTGCTTCCCGAAGAATAGCCCCCTGTGGTGACGGAATATATCATAGCTCCGATAAGCACTGCGGTCAGGGCTATGATTATTTTGAATTTTACTGAGTGGAAAAACTCTTTCATATGCTTACACCCTGACGGAATTTATTTATCAGTAATACTTTGCATCATCATTTAAAACATCGTGGAGCTTTTCGATATCCTCAAGCACCTTTCCCGCACCTGCGGCAACGCAGTCAAGGGGAGATTCGGCGATGTTCACGGGCATTCCCGTTTCACGGTTTATGAGCTTGTCAAGTCCCTTTATGAGCGCTCCGCCTCCTGCGAGGGTTATGCCCTGATCTATGATATCGGCGGCAAGCTCGGGAGGGGTCTTTTCAAGGGTGGTCTTTATGGCTTCAACAACGTGGGTGAGAGGCTCGGCAAGGGCTTCTCTTATCTCAACGCTTGTTACGACGATATTTTCGGGGAGACCGTTCAAAAGGTTTCTGCCCTTTATTTCCATTTCCTCTTCCTTTTCGGACTTGTCGGGAGGAAATGCGGAACCGATGGCTATTTTTACATTCTCTGCTGTGCGCTCACCGATGAGGAGGTTGTATTTTTTCTTGATATAGTTGATTATTGCGCTGTCGAATGCATCTCCCGCAATGCGGACGCTTCTTGATGTTACTATTCCCCCGAGAGAGATAACTGCGACTTCCGATGTTCCGCCGCCGATGTCAACTATCATTGAGCCGGCAGGCTCGGAAACGGGCAGTCCTGCGCCGATAGCCGCCGCCATAGGTTCTTCGATTATATTTACACGCCTTGCACCTGCATTTTCTGCGGCTTCCTTTACGGCTCTGCGCTCAACGGCTGTGACACCCGAGGGGATACAGATTATTACGTTGGCTCTTGTGAAGAAAAAGCTGCCTTTGAGAGCCTTTTTGATAAATTCGTCAAGCATTGCGGAGGTTATCTCAAAATCTGCGATAACGCCGTCCTTTAAGGGGCGTACTGCGGTTATGGAGCCGGGAGTCCTGCCTATG